>JBCCSU010000349.1:0-4491 GCA_039199635.1 Bacteroidota bacterium
ATCAAAGAGAACGACAACGTACAATACGAAGTAGAACAAGGACGTAAGGGCCTTAACGCAGTGAATGTAGAAGTAGTAGACTAATTATATATTTTACCGCAATATCAAACGCGACTCATTTCCGGGTCGCGTTTTTTTATGCCAAAGCGGTAACCTTAGGCGCTTATATAGGAGGGGTTTTGTAATTGGAAATAAGGGCCCAATCTTAGACTTAGGGTTGGTAGGTTATTGATATAAGGCGCTAAAGATGATGAAATAACAATGTAAGTTTTATTAGTAAAAACTAACTTTTAATTTACTTTTTTGAAGTAAATAGCTTTTAAATTAAATTAAACTTCAAAGAATTGAATTAGTTCAATGTACCTTTTTTGATTTTTAAACTTTTCTATTTTCCAGATGTCATTATTAATTTTGCGGCCTGAAAATGACTCAAATAAATAATGTCTAGAAATGTTTTGTTGGCTTTATTCGCTTTGCTTTTTGTAGGGCTATCAGGTCTTTATTATCTTCATTTTTCTGAGCAAAAAATTGTCTATGTGGATTCGGCACGCTTGATCAACGGCTATCAGGGCATGCTGGATGCCCGCAATGCCTACCAGAAAAAAGCGCAAATATGGCAGGGTAATGTAGATACGTTAGCCAACGAAGTGCAAAAAGCCATTACGGACTATGAGAAAGAAAGTCCGGCTTTAACAAAAAAAGAAAAAGAGCTTTCTCAAGAGCTTATACGCACGAAGCAGAAACGGTTAGCGGATTACCAAAAAGCCATTAGCGACAAAGCTGCCCAAGAGGACGGTCAAATGACTTCAGCGGTACTGGAAGAAATCAATGCTTATCTCAAGTCGTATGGCGAAAGCAGGAATTATCGAATCATAATAGCGGCCACGGAGTATGGCAATGTGGCCTACGCAGCCGATGGCCTCGACATCACCGATGAAGTACTGAATGGATTGAACAATGAATATTCCGGACAGTAAACTAGAACCTCATGCCACTCTTAACGGCCGGCAGATGGGCTCCACGCAAATGAAATACACCCAGTGGCTTGTTATGGTACTTTGCATGTGCCTCTCACTGGCCTGTACGCGCACCTACCTCTCGGAACACGAACTACAAGCCTACATCCAGGAAAGTGAAGAACTCTCCAAAACAAAAGAATACAAAGGCTATCAAATAACCGTAAGCTACAAGCCCAACGACTTACTCATTGCCCAGGAGTTGGGTGGTGAGGAGGCAAAGTCGTTTATCCAACTGACTGAGCTGAGAAAGAAATATCAAGATTACAACTATTTCATTTTGAGCCTTTCCAAAGAAAACAAAGAAGCCTTGTACAAAGCGGGTGGTGGGTACGACCAATTCAGCGACTTAGTACAAACCCTTTCCTTTCGGATGGGCAACTACGTGAATATGACCACGTCCGGCAGTGATACCATAGAAGTAGCCGACTACGTATTTCCAAGAACGTACGGCATGGGAACAGCTACGAATTTGATGTTCGTTTTTAACAAGAAAAACACTGAAGACGATGAATGGATGCAGTTTAATATAAAAGAGTTTGGCATGGGTCTGGGCAATAAGACATTTCGGTTCAGGCGAGCGGACCTTGAACATGTGCCAAAAATAGATTTTACGGTTAAGAAATAAACAACAGTCTCAAGTATTGAGATTCATGAAAAATAAATTTGAAAAAATCCGAGTACCCGGTGCTCATACTCAAGACTAAATACTAGTAAAAAGAATGTTTAGAAAAAGAAAATTAATACGGATCATAGCTCTCTTCTTCACCCTGGAGCTTATGCTGGACATAGCCATGCCCTATGTGAGCTATGCGCTTACTTCTGGTCCCACGGCTCCGGAGGCTACTAGCTTTGAGCCAGTAGATACTACCGATATGGTAAATCTTTTAACTGGCGATTTTACTTATAATCTACCGTTACTTGAAGTTCCGGGACCGTCAGGTGGTTATCCGCTTTCGCTATCTTATCATGCTGGTATTCAACCGGAGCAACAGGCTTCTTGGGTCGGATTAGGATGGACGTTAAATCCTGGTGCCATTACGCGTATTGTAAATGGATACCCTGATGACTATAAATCCGTTGAGAATTCAACTCGAGAATTTTGGGAGGGAGGTGAAAATGAAACTTGGAGCGCAGGCGTTTCTGTTGGCCTCGCTAATGGACCTACTGTTTCAGCGGGGCTCAGTTGGGGGCAAGATACTTATAGGGGTTTTGGGGATGGGGGGATATCTGGGAGCTTCTCTTAGTGCTAACTTGGGACAAGGAGACCAAGGGGTGGTAGGTATAGGCGGAGGAGCAACAGTAAGCTTTTTTGATTATGATAATGACTCTGAAAAAGGCTCTATAAACTTTAGTTACGGTATCGGTTTAGCCCTAACGCAACAGTTGGCACCAAAGTTAAATGGTTCTGTTGGAGTCAACTTCAGTTCTGGAGGTTTTGGTGCCAATGCAGGCGTTAATTATTCAAAGCCCAATACGGCAAAGAAAGGATTAAGCAACGGTCGTTCTAGAAGCCTTGTAGGTGCTTCTCTATCCACGGGCAAAGGAGGGAGTAGTTCGCTTAGCGTTGGTGGGGGTACAGCATCGGCCAATAATTCAAATGCCGGCAAAATTAGCACCTCTTCATCCGGCTTTTCTGTAGATATACCCACTCCGGTGCCTGGTATTAATCTTCGTCTCTCAAGACAGTATATTCGTTATTGGTCAGATAACCTTGACAATGTCAAAGTCAACGGGTCCCTCTACCATTTAAATACAAAAGAAGGTTCGTCTAACTTCTATAACTCTAATGCATTCGATACTTATGACCTTCATGATGAAAGAAGGAGTGTTCAGGATTTTGGAACTGACGAAAAAATTCTCGGAGGATCATTTTCTGATTATGATAGCTACTCGGTAAACGCCCAGGGTCTTGGAGGCACAATGCGTCCTTATCATCTCCAAAAAATAGTTTACAGACAGAACAAACTATATAATGACAATCCTGAGATTGTGAATTACATCTTTAACAATAATGGTATAAATGCTTCAATCGTTAAACCCGCAAAGTTTCGTTTTGTAGATGACTTTTCGAATTCCCACATCTATAATGAGGCCGACTTTGAATCCAGTACCGGTAATATTTTTGAATTCGAAGTGGCTGATGGCACTTATCATCCGAAAAACGGAATTATTAAAAATAATGTTTTGGCAGGGTCACGTCATATTGAATATTATACCAATAGCCAAGCTTATAATGAAACAGCATACGGACTTATAAAAGCACGCAATTACACTCCTAGGTATTCGCCTTCGACTTCCGGAGAATATTTTGAGTACAATAATCAGATATATGGGTTCAAAATCACCAATGAAAGTGGTGTAAACTATCATTATGCTCTTCCTGTATATGCGGAAAATGAAATGACTTATTCGGGTCAGGTCGATGACGAAGGTGTCAAGAGCTTCAATCAGCTTAGAAAGAAAACAGGCTATGCCTATACTTGGTATCTAACTGGAATTACCGGACCTGACTACGTAGATCGTGGACCAGATGGAGTTCCTAATGGAGAAATGGACGAAAGTGATTGGGGTTACTGGATGTCGTTCGAGTATGGAAAATGGACAGATGGCTATGGTTGGAGAAATCCGGACAAAGGCTTTCACAGAGATTTAGATCAGGATTATGAGTTTTTTACCAAAGGTGAGAAGGAACTATATTACCTAAATTATATCCGTACAAAAACGCATACAGCAGTTTTTGAAAAAAGTATTCGAAAAGACGGAAAGGGAGTTGTTCATGAGTTAAGTGATGCAGCAGTTACTGTAAATAATTCCACCAAAGAAATTTCTAATGTAGATGAGGGTGGGTTTGATGTAAAGGATGTAGATGGTTGTACCCAACATCCGCGAAGCCTGCTTAAACTAGATAACATTTACTTAGTAGCGAATAAGGATTTCGACAGGGATCAGGCTGACTTACTTGTGAGTGCCGCTGGTACTTATAACCATGTGTATGAATCAGGAGACTGCCAAAAGACATTTCATTATGGTAATAACATTGTTGATAAACACGATATCGCATCATCTTTTGATAAGACCAAAACAATAAGGACTATCCGGTTCAACACTGATTATTCCCTTACAAAAGGTACTCCTAATAGCTTTATATCGGAGATCGATGTTTTAAATACTGCAGATGCATCTGATAATGATCAAGACGGTCGCTTAGCGCTAAAATCAATTGAATATTTCGGAAAAGAAAATGTAGGTGGACTGCTACCCCCAATTAGATTTGAATACGGCACTGGAGCCAAAAATCCAAACTATGAAGCAAAGAATGGAGATATATGGGGCTTCTACAAGTCAGACTTTGACATAAACGAAGTCGAAAAAAATGATAATGAAGGTAGGACCGTAACCGAGAATTCAGCACAAAATGTTGATGCCTGGTCCTTAACAGGAATAATAACCAATTTGGGCAGTAAGATATTGG
>JBCCSU010000350.1:0-4483 GCA_039199635.1 Bacteroidota bacterium
CTAATGCTGAACGAAGAAACCTCCCGGTATGTTTTTCGGATATTGGCGATCAAACAGATTATTGAAAATCCGGATCAGTATGGATTTGACATTGATAAGGAACATCTTTATGAACCAGAGGAATTACGTTATGTAGAAGTAAACAAAGACATCAAAGACCTGGTAGTTTTTGCTAAGGAGCAAGGTATAAACTATAAACTCTTAAAGAGACATAATCCGTGGCTACGGGATGATCAATTAGATGTGAAAAGAGACAAAACCTATCGAATAGCTATACCCGTAGATGTAGCTCCTTCATAAACCTCATTGAAATATGATGCAAAAGATAAAAGAGGCCGTTGAGTACCTCAAAGGCAAGGGAATAGATACGCCTCAAGTTGGAGTTATTCTTGGGACTGGCCTTGGAGTTGGTTTTACCCAGAAAATGAAGATTGAGCTGACCATCGACTACTCTGAAATACCGTTTTTTCCCACCGCCACGGTTGAATTTCATAGTGGACAACTACACTATGGCACGCTGGGCGGTAAAAAAGTAGTGGCCATGCAAGGACGCTTTCACTATTACGAAGGCTATGACATGCAGGAAGTGACTTTTCCAGTTCGAGTGTTAAAATTGCTCGGTATACAATCTTTACTGATCTCCAATGCTGCCGGTAATATTAATCCGGACTGGAATAAGGGAGACCTTATGTTGCTTGATGATCATATCAATTTGCAACCAGATAATCCGCTAAGAGGAAAGAACCTGGATGAACTGGGCCCAAGATTTCCGGATATGAGTGCGCCATATGATCCGGCATTGAATAGAATGCTGCTTGAGATTGCAAATGAAAATAATACTACGCTCCATAAGGGAGTATACGCGGCAGTAGTAGGGCCAAACCTTGAAACTCGTGCAGAATACAGGTATCTCCAGGTCATTGGCGCCGATGCGGTTGGTATGTCCACAGTACCAGAGGTGATCGTTGCCAATCACATGGGATTACCCTGCTGTGCTATTTCCGTACTTACCGACGATTGTGACCCGGATAACTTGCAGCCAGTAAATATTGAGGAGATCATTGCTATAGCAGGTGAAGCGGAAGTAAGGCTTACTGAGTTGTTTGTTAAGTTAATTAGTCAGATTTGAATTGATAGCTGGACAGCAAAACTTAGCTTAAGAAAAGTATTTCTTGGTCTATCTTTTTTAATAACATCGTTATAAAAGTCACTGAAAACATCTGTTAGGGCTACCTTAATCTGATCTAAATCTGCTCTTTCCATACATAAATATACTTCTATACTATTGGTTAAACGATTTTTATTAGCCCTTTTGTAAATACTCAGCAAAGGCCGACCTTTGCATTTTTACAAAAATTTAATTCATTATATGGCGCAGGTTGACGTGGCAGAAGGCAGTGAAATTGAAGATCTTTCAGGTCATGAGTATATTGAGATTTTAGGAGCTCGGGAGCATAACCTGAAAGACGTAAACCTCACTTTTCCAAGAAACCAGTTGGTAGTTATCACGGGCATTAGTGGGAGTGGAAAGTCATCACTCGCCTTTGATACCATTTATGCCGAAGGGCAGAGACGTTACATGGAAAGCTTTTCGGCTTATGCCAGGTCCTTTATTGGTAACCTGGAACGCCCTGATGTAGATAAGATCAATGGGCTCAGTCCGGTCATTTCCATTGAGCAAAAGACCACTTCGCGAAACCCAAGGTCAACAGTCGGGACGATTACAGAGATCTATGACTTCATGCGCCTCCTATTTGCCCGTGCAGGTGATGCCTACTCTTACCTGTCAGGAGAGAAGATGGTGCGGCAGTCTGAAGATCAAATTCTGGACCATATCCTTCAAAATTTCGATGGCCAAAAATTGACCCTGTTAGCTCCCATGGTGAAAGGTCGAAAGGGCCATTATCGTGAGCTTTTTCAACAGATCCGCAAGTCTGGCTACTCCAAAGCGCGTGTCAACGGAGCGGTAATTGACCTGGTTCCTAAAATGCAGGTAGATCGGTACAAAACCCATGACATTGAAACGGTCATTGATCGGATCATTGTTCAGGAGAAAGACCGATATAGAATTGGGAAGTCGGTAGGAATAGCTTTAAAGGAAGGCAACGGCGTATTAATGCTATTGGATCAGAATAATGCTATTCATCATTTTTCAAAATACCTGATGGATCCTAAAACCGGGCTTTCCTATGATGAACCAGCTCCTAATACATTTTCATTTAACTCGCCCTATGGAGCGTGCCCAAAATGCAATGGTCTGGGTCAGGTGGAGGAAATTACTGAAGACTCCATCATTCCTGACAAGTCATTAAGCATTAGTAGAGGTGGTATCTTGCCCTTGGGTGAGTTTCGGGATATCTGGATCTTCAAAAAGATTGAAGCCATTCTTAAAAAATATAAGGTAAATCTAACTACACCTATCAAGAAAATCCCCCGTGAAGTATTGGATGTTCTACTTCATGGCGACTCCGTACCTGTGGCCGTAGTCTCTGTCAAATACCCTGGTACGGACTGGCAAACCAAATTTGAAGGAATCGTTAAATTCCTGGAAAAACAGAAAGAAGGAGGATCGGAGAAAATCCAGAAATGGGTGAATGATTTTACCATTACTCAGGTTTGCCCTGAATGTGAAGGTGCCCGACTGAAGAAGGAATCCAGGCATTTCTTAATTGATAAAAAGAACATAGCCGAGCTTGCCAGGCTGGATATTCGGTCTCTAAGGGATTGGTTTGTGGATTTAGAAGACCGTCTGGATGAACGTCAAAATCGGATAGGGGCAGAGATTTTGAAAGAGATTAGAAAGCGAATAGGATTTTTGCTGGATGTAGGATTGGATTATTTACAACTAAACCGACCCCTTAAATCACTTTCTGGGGGAGAAGCACAACGCATTCGGCTGGCTACACAAATTGGAACCCAGCTTGTAGGTGTACTCTATATACTAGATGAGCCCAGCATTGGGCTACACCAGCGTGATAATGTACGATTGATCAAAGCATTAAAAGATCTGCGTGATCTGGGCAATACGGTTATTGTAGTGGAACATGACAAAGACATGATGCTAGCTTCGGATCATATTATCGATATTGGTCCGGGTGCGGGAAGGCATGGCGGCCATATTGTAGCCCAGGGTAGCCCTAAAGACTTTTTGAAGCTCGGGAGCACTACTGCTAAATACCTTGAAGAGACCTTACAAATAGCAATTCCAAAAAAGCGCAGAAAGGGAAGTGGTAAGGTACTTAAATTAAATGGAGCCAGTGGACACAATTTAAAAAATGTCAATTTGTCGATACCATTGGGTTCAATGACTTTGGTAACGGGAGTATCCGGCAGCGGTAAATCTACCTTGATCCATGAAACCCTGTTTCCTATTTTAAATGCTCATTTTTACCGATCCCGTAGGGAACCTATGGCTTATAAGAAAATTGAAGGATTGGAGCATCTGGATAAGGTTATTGAAGTAGATCAGTCACCTATTGGACGCACGCCCCGGTCTAATCCGGCTACCTACACTGGTGTTTTCTCCGATATAAGATCGCTTTTCTCCGAGCTACCAGAAGCTAAAATAAGGGGATACAAACCGGGTAGGTTTTCATTCAATGTAAAAGGCGGCAGATGTGAAACTTGTGAGGGAGCAGGGTTGAGACTCATAGAGATGGATTTCCTTCCCGATGTACATGTGCCGTGCGAAACCTGCAAGGGCAAGCGATATAATCGAGAAACGCTGGAAGTAAGATTTAAAGGTAAATCTATATCCGATGTTTTAGAGATGACGGTAGAGGAAGCTGTGAAATTCTTCGAAAATCAACCTAAGATCATCCGGAAGATCAAGACCTTACATGATGTTGGTCTAGATTACATATCACTCGGCCAACATGCTACCACCTTGTCAGGCGGAGAAGCACAGCGAGTGAAATTGGCGACAGAGCTTTCTAAAAAAGATACGGGTAAAACGCTCTATATCCTGGACGAGCCTACCACAGGCCTGCATTTTCAGGATATTCAACATCTGTTAGATGTACTCAACAGACTAGTGGATAAGGGTAATACTGTTTTAATTATTGAGCACAATATGGATGTAATTAAGGTAGCGGATTACATTGTGGACATGGGACCGGAAGGAGGCCATGGAGGTGGTGAAATTGTAGTTAAGGGTACTCCAGAAGAATTGGCTAAAAACAAAAAAAGCCATACGGCCTTGTTTTTGGAAGAAGAGTTAAATCGTTAGCAAAACTATAAAATGAAGAATGCCACTAAAATTAGCGGCATTCCTCTTTCATCAACCAAAACCTTGAAACTTATCAACTATGAAAATTGATTACCTATAAAATCAATAATAGAGATAAAGAGTTCCTTTTGGCGAAAAAGATTTCCATTTTAATGATCTTTGATGAATAACCAACTTCTCATCGAGAAACTGCGATCGCACTGCTGGTTCACGGGTTCCATACAGCCTGCGCTCTTGGGCGTGAGATAAAAATAG
>JBCCSU010000351.1:0-4425 GCA_039199635.1 Bacteroidota bacterium
GGATCATACAAATTGAAGATCAGCGCAGTAGGTTTTAGATCTTACACGCAAAACATAGAAATTAAACCAAACTCCAATTCGAACATTCAAATTGAATTGACAGAAGATCTTCTGAATCTAGAGACCGTAGTAGTATCAGGCACACGCTATGAACAAGACAGAAAGGACGCTCCAGTTATAGTAGGTGTGTTGAGTGACAAATTATTCAATGCGACTCAGTCAATAGCTATTTCTGAAGGGCTGAACTACCAACCTGGAGTGCGAGTGGAAACCAACTGTCAGAATTGCGGATTTACTCAGGTTCGACTTAATGGACTCGAAGGTGCATATTCTCAGATCCTGATCAATAGTCGCCCGGTTTTTAGTGCTTTGAATGGTGTATATGGGTTGGATCAAATCCCTACTAACATTGTGGAGCGAGTTGAAGTAGTACGAAGCGGAGGATCCGCTCTCTATGGTTCAAATGCGATAGCCGGCACGATCAACATTATTACCAAAGATCCAGTCGAAAATGTATGGGAGATCAGATCAAATACTGCGTTGATTGATGGTGATGCGTTAGATCAAACGTTTAATTTCAATGGGTCAGTCGTAAATGAGTCACTAACCAACGGAGTTACTCTCTACGGAATGAGCCGTAATCGTGATAGCTATGATGCCAATGGAGATGGATTTACTGAATTAGTCAAATTAGAAAATACGGTATTAGGTGCAAAAGCCTTTTTTATACTGGGAGATAATAGCAAAGTTACCCTTGACTTCAGTGCATTAGAAGAATACCGCAGAGGTGGTAATTTACTAGAATTGGCACCACACTTTACAGACATCACAGAAGAGCTAGATCACAATACTTTTTTTGGAGGTATTAATTACGAATTGTGGAGTAAAGATGATAAGAACAGGTTCTCTGTGTACGCTTCTGGTCAAAACACTACACGCGATAGCTATTACGGGGGCTTAGGAGGTAGAAGGACGGCTGCAGACAGTGCGCTTGCCATCAACTCTTACGGACTGACAGAAGATCTGGCCGTCGTGGCGGGTACTCAATACAACCGTTATCTCAATAATGGTAGCGTATTGACTCTGGGAGTCGAGAATCAATATTATGAAACTCAGGACGAAATTGCCGGTTATGGACGCTTAGTTGACCAAGTGGTAAATACCACAGGTTTTTTTGCACAATATGAATGGAAAGTTAACGAGCGACTTACAACATTACTTGGTGGTCGATATGATGTATCTAGAATAGATGGGTCTTACTCCGTGGTTGGAGAAGAAAGAATCTCCAATGTAAACTTAACAGTTTTCAGTCCTCGCGCCACACTTTTGTACCAGATCAATAATAACCTACGGTTCAGAGGCGGATATGCAAGGGGATTCCGTGCGCCTCAAGCTTTTAATGAAGACCTTCATATTTCCTCAGCAGGAGGTGATCAAGTTTTTGTGCTCTTATCAGACGATTTGGATAAAGAAACATCAAATGCTTTTACAGCTTCATTAAACTATACTAAAAGTGCAGGCTTAAAACAATTTAATGCACTCTTGGAAGGATTCTATACCCAATTACAAGACCCATTCACACAGGTCAGCAGAGGAGATATAGGAGATATAATCTTAGAAGAGGTAGTGAATGGTAAAGGAGCCACTGTATTAGGTATTAACTTTGAAGTGGGCTATTCACCTACAAGCAAATTTGCTTTTCAAGTAGGAGGTACTGCCCAGCAAACAAGTTTTGTAGAAGCCCAGGATATTTTTGCATCTGAGGATACCGGGGGAGATGCAATTGTGGTAGATGAGTTTGTTAGAAATCCTAATCTGTACGGCTATTTCACCTCTAACTATAATTTCAATGAAGCGTTTAGCCTGGATTTAACGGGTACATATACCGGTACTATGATTGTACCAAGAGTAGTAGGCGCAGATGGGTCTCCGGACCTGCTCAATACTGATTCGTTTTTTGATGTGAATCTCAAAGCCAGTTATCATTTTGAAATATCCGATGATTTCCACCTTGAGTTTAGTACTGGTTTTCGTAACCTCTTCAATAGCTATCAGCCGGAGTTTGATTCTGGACCTGAAAGAGATTCAAATTTTATCTACGGACCCGCAGCACCTCGCTCAGTATTCTTTTCCATTAAAATTGGCAACCTGCATTGATGAGTAAGCTACATAATATAGTTGGTTTCCTGCTGATCGTTTTTTTTCCACTGCATAATAAGGCAAATGCTCAGGAGGCGAAATCGGTGAATTGGCTCACATTTGAACAGCTGGAAGATTCCTTAAATACCCATCCGAAACAGGTGTTTATTGATTTCTACACTGATTGGTGCACCTATTGTAGAAAAATGGACAAAATGGTATTTGTGAAGTCAGATGTGATAGACCTGCTTAACAGTGACTACTATGCTGTGCGTTTTGATGCAGAGAGTGACCTTGAGGTAAACTTTGGCAATCAAATATTGATCAATGATCAAATTGGTAAATCAAGAAATCCTGTCCATCAGATTGCACAGGCACTCGCATTGAGGAATGGACAGTTCGCTCCACCGGTACTCGTGGTGCTAGATGAAAACTTTAATGTAACTGCCAGATATTTTGAATATATGGATAGTAGGCGAATAATCGAAGCTTTGAAGAAGTGATCACTTTAGAGGTATGATTGATGTTATTGGAATAGCACCTTTAATTTACTACAATATGCTCGAACAAAAACTAGAAAAACGAAACATAAAGCCAACAGCCATGCGCTTATTGGTGCTCAGGAAGTTGGTTGAATCGGGCTCAGCTATCAGTCTTAAAGACTTGGATGCAAAGTTCGAGCAAGCAGACAAAGCAACGCTATACCGGACACTCAAAACCTTTGAAGACAAGAAGCTCATCCACAGCATTGATGATGGTACAGGTGCTGTCAAATATGCCCTCTGTGAAGAAGGTTGCGAATGCGAACCACAAGATCAACACATTCACTTTCATTGTATCAAGTGTGGCGAGACGTACTGCCTAACACAATCTAAGATACCTCAAACTCAAATCCCTTCAGGATTTAGAGCGGCCAGTGCCAGCATGGTATATAAAGGCACTTGCGCAAACTGTTCCTAACCTTTGCAAACAGGTTGCATGGCATTCTTCGTATCATTGTGATGTGAAAATCATTTCATTTATATTATCGCTTCTGATTCTGAGCATGGCTTTATCGCCATGTACAGATGAGCCTATCGAAAATGAATCCGTTTCGATAGAGACGCATGATCATCATGAAGAATCGAGTCACAACGATCTATGCTCGCCATTCTGTACTTGTAATTGCTGCCACTCGCATGTTACCGAGCCTTGTGCATTTTGTCTACAAACATTCGTTTTTTATAGCAGCACTCCATCTGATCAATCATTTCTATTCTTATCCAGAATTTCTTTTTCAATTTGGGACCCTCCGCCCCTTATGAATCAAAACTCACAGCCTAAACTCTCCAAGTTCTATTCATAAAAAAACGAAGAAATTTATATTTAATGAAAAACATATTTATAGGACTAATGCTCCTGTCAGGAACGTTGGTTCAAGCACAAAATACATTTAAAACCCGTGTTGTAGATGCGGAAGCAAACGAGCCCTTATTAGGTGCCACAATAAAAATAAACCCAACCAAGGGAGCAGTTACAGACCTCAATGGTTATGTGGAAATATCCGGTATTAATGCTGATACCATTCGGGTTTCGGTTTCCTATGTGGGTTATGAACCCTTTAGTAAAACCTATGTTTTTCCACTAGAAGGCATACAGACTATCGCTCTCAAGGAAGGCGAAGAACTAGAAGAAGTCGTCGTAATGTCCACTAGAAGTAGTCGAACAATTGACAACATCCCCACTCGAATTGAAGCCATCGGTTCAGAAGAATTGGAAGAAAAAGCCATCATGAAATCTTCCAATATTGCGATGGTCTTACGGGAGAGCACGGGCATTCAAATGCAACAAACCTCTGCGAGTTCTGCTAACCAAAGCATTCGTATTCAAGGTTTAGACGGGCGCTACACCCAGTTATTGAAAGATGGCTTTCCCTTGTTTGGAGGCTTTTCAAGCGGACTGAGCATTATGCAAATTCCACCGCTCGATTTGAAACAGGTAGAAATCATCAAGGGAAGTAACTCGACATTGTACGGTGGTGGGGCTATTGCTGGATTAATCAATTTAGTGACCTATACTCCACAAGAAGAAAGAAAGCTACGTTTGATGATCGATCAAACACAGGCTTTGGGTAGCACCTTCAATGGCTTTTATGCAGAACGCTTCGGTAAGTTCGGGCTTTCGTTCTACACCTCAGTAAATCGGCAGGAAGCCTACGACCCAAACAATGATGATTTTAGTGACATCCCAAGGATCCGAAGTTTAACGATCAATCCTTCTTTTTTCTATTACCCGAATGAAAAATCA
>JBCCSU010000352.1:0-4417 GCA_039199635.1 Bacteroidota bacterium
CCGCCTTTTGGCCCAACTCTTCGTTACTCAAAATTTCAAAAGCCTCATTTACGACCAGTAAACTACGTTTTTGAAATTCTGAAAGCCTCGATTTGAGCCAAAAATATAGTTTTGCAAAGGATTCGATAAGTACATCAAAGTCTTAAAAAACACGCCATATCAACTGAAGGTATCGTTTTCTTAGAAAAACATACTCTTTTCTTAGCCACACTAATTTAGTGTGTACAACCAGTCAGATACTTTTATTTCTACTCTCTTAGAGAGTTAGCGGCTAAAACAGGTTCGTTAACCCTTATTTTAATTGGTTCTTCTTTAAAGCGCTGATCAGTTGCTTTATCTTTCATCATACTTTGTTTTTTGATCACTGGTTTTGAAACCATGGCTGCCCAAAAGCTGATGATACTCATTGCTAGCCATGATGCATCGATGAAAAAAGAATCGATGTAGCCCATCCCCCAAGATTTCCATAGCCATAAACCGCTTTGCAAACCATTCAATACCGGAACAAGGAATCCTAAGACACTTGCCAAAATCAACGCATGCTTGTTAATTTTAAAAGGACTTTTAAGGAAGTAGGCATAAATAGTAAACGCCAGCCAAAAAAGGAAAAAGATGTTAGACATGATACCAAAGCGATGGTCGATTTCCATTGGAAAAACTTTGACTAAGCAAAAGAATAACGCTATAGCTGGATAGAGGCCCAGACAGGTACCTAGATAAATAGCCCCAACGTTACGATTGAACTTAGCCTTATGATTATAAGTTTTCTTTTCTCTAGCGGTAAGCCAAACCATCACTCCGGAGATAATGACGAAACAGGTAACGATAGCAAGCAGAAAGTAAATCGCTTTGATCAAATATCCGCCAAACTGCGCAAAATGCAGTTTCGCCATTGTCTGTGTAGCTACCTCTGTATAACTGTTTTCTTCTACCGGTTTATAGTTGAGTAGCTTTCCATCTGCCATTCGGTAAGTAGTATGAGTTGTACCAAAAAAATACTTGAGATCATTAAGTTGTACAGTAACTTTCAACTGCGCGTTGGGCTCACCATAGTCTGTAATTTGTGTAGATACTCTTTCAATTCCTTGAGGATCAAGGTCTGCAGTTGTTTTGCTCACCAATGAGTTAGCAGTGACGCCAGTATCTACAAAAACTTCGTTAGAATCAGATTCATACACCGGATTAAACGCCTCCGTTAATTTATTTACATCATTGTCAAAAACAATGACTAAAAATGGCAGATATAGGATAATGATAAGCCCGAAGAATGATCCGGTAACAGCGTACATTAGCTGAAAAGGGATACCTATCACCCCCAAGGCAGTATGCCCGTCAGTCCATAAGTTCTTAATACTACTTTTTAAACGGAAGGTGAAAAAATTGGAAACGATCTTCTTCCAATGAACAATAATGCCCGTAAATAGTGCAAACGAGAAAAATAAAGCAACTAGCCCTGCCAGGTAGATACCTACAGCCGGAATCTGCTCAAAATAATGAAGATGGTACAAAAACGTTCCCAACTTTTTAGTCTCCCGATCAAATTCCCGAGCTTCAACCTGGTAAGTATCAGGGTTGATTTTTAGAAAAATGGAAGCATGGGCCAATGAATCTTTAGAAGATACAGACTCCTTACTTTTTGTGCTGTCCATTGTTAAAGCTTGCGAACTGACCTGGATATAATTAGGAATATTTTCCCTTAAACCGATAAAAAAACTTCTCCCCTCCATTTCATAGTTTTCTTCTTCTACCAAAGACAGGACTCTATCGTAATCAATATCAGTGGTGTAAACTTCTCTTTTTGCACCTTCTTGCCAATAATTGATTTCATCCAGAAATAAGGCAAATCCTCCTGCTAAAAAGCATACAAATAATCCAATACTAATTACTATACCACTTACAGTATGGGTGTTGAAGAATACGTTATAATTTCTTTTTTGCTTATCCATAGCTTTTCATTTTACATTTTTCCTAAATACGTCAATACTCCAAATATCAGGGTAATGGAGAGAAGAATAGTCCAAGATTTCCATGGTTTTGCTATCCAATAAACCATGAGCATCAATAACGGCCAGATGATAAATATAGAAAATAACGAGGTGACCAGAGCATTGATAGGATCGGTCCACACTGCCGCGGCGACATGAAAAGACATGGTAGCAAACAAACTACCAAAGATGGCCGCTAGAATTTTACTGGTCCGTCCGAGTCTGGTGTTTAGCAGGTATTTTTTATTGGCTGGCATAGACAGGTTTGATTTATCTACTATTCTAATTCAAAAATAAAAGATAGCTACTACATTTAATACTACTTTTCCATCTTTATAGTTGGTAAAAAAGAGAAGCATGAATAAGTCACCGGTAGTTCATAGGCGCAGGCCGAAGAATATTCTGTTCGTTAAGCCAAACCGCTAAGCCTAAAAGATCAAACTTATATACTTCATCAAAAAGCAAAAAAAGCCCCATCGCAAGAAGAGAGCTTATTGCCAAATACAATGAAAGACCTTGTGTTTCTACCTCTGTTCTTTTAGTGTTGGAATAGAGCCGGAAAATAGAAAGGTGCATCAGGATGGAGCATGGTGTGAGCATTTAATCTGTACTTTACACTTACCTTATTCGATAAGCCTGTCTAATGAACCCAACGGTTTCATTCACTTTAACCAAACTAGTACCTTCTACTTTATACAAACCAGCGAAATCATCAGCATCTCTTGAATCTATATCTGTGGTAGCAAAGTAGAAATCTCCATCCACCTCGAGCGCACTAAACAAGAATTGAAAATCACCCTGACCTGATAATTTGGTACCTTTCCAGTCACTTGTAGATCCAGTATACAATTGTATTTTTGCATTTGAAAAAACATCAAAGCCCCAGGTAGCGATAGAGTCTGTTGAAGCTTCGATTACGCCTGCCACGAATCGATCACCGCTAATTGATAAATGCCGGATTTCCTCATAGCCGTTGTCATTGATATCTGTTCCCAACAATTGAAAATCAGGATCAAATGAATTCGTTCCTGCATTGATTCTATTGATAGAGAAATCCGTATCAAAAGGAGGAATGGCGTATCGACCTAAAGTAAAAAATGCATCACCGACGAAATAATAATCACCATCATCGTCAAGATTGCCCGAAGTACCTTGAGAAAGGGTTAAGTCTTCTACTATTTCTGCTGTTTGATTGTCAGGATCAACGATCATCACTCTCGCTCCGGGGTAATTAACAAAGCCTGTAAAATCCGTTGTTCCTACCGAAAAAAACGCCCGGCCGGAGGCATCAGTTCCACCATAATACATGGTAAGTCCTGAAGCTGTCTCAGGTAAACCAAGATCATCCACTAAATCTAAAATGGCCGTAATCTCCATATTTTCAGGACTCCAAAAAACCAATTTCCCTATTGAACCTAAAACCACAACAGCCCCTGTGTTTGAGACAATGGCATCTGTGCCATTAAAAAAGGTAGCTCCCGTCCCTGCCATGGAAAATTTATCTGTTTCTACCAGTTCATCATTTTCATTAAACTCAAGCTTAAGTATCTCCATCGTTTCACTATCATATATATATACTTTTTCGTCATATGTTCTAAGCCTGGCAGAACCGCTAAACTCGATTGCATTGTCTAAGTTAATAGCCGAGTCCAGGCTAGGTAGCACCACCATGTATACCAGCCTGTCTCCATCGGGAGACTGGGTTTCTACTTGGATTAGGTAAGCAGTATCATCTATTGTAGAGACATTATCTCCATCATCATCGCAGCCTGTAATTATGAGCATTAAAAAGGCTGAAAGAAATAAAAAACTGAATTGGATTTTCATGTCGATTACGTGTTTCAAAATTTCATTAAAAGTTTCGCATTAAAATTTCGTCCAGGTCTTTGTACCCCGAAGAAGTCAAAGACCTTGGCATTAGAAATATTTTGTACTTCTAGAGTGAAAGTGAACTTAAGTTCATTCTTTTGAAGGTCTTGCGTTAGACCAGCATTTTGCGTTAGTTGCCTTGGAATGAACTGCTTTCTATCCGGGTCGCCGACGCTTTCCCATCCTCTAAAAAATTTATGAACGTATCTGGCTCCTAAGAATAATTGCAGGTTGTTTTGGTCCCCCAGTAGGTTAGGGATTTTGTAACCAGCGTCAGCATTGCTAAATAAATAAGGTCTGTTTGGTATTCGATCACCTTTAAAAGGTTCAAACCTTCCTGTTTCAGAAATATTACGAAAATCTAGCCAGGTGCCATTGCCGCTGATTCTCAGCGTAGGTCTATTCGAGTCGGACAAGTACTTCGACGGGAACGGATCTGAGAGCAATCATGATCACGGGCACGCTCATGGCCATGAGCACGACCACGAGCACGATCATTCTCACGAGCACGACGCCCATGCCGAACATGATCATGGGCACGACGCCCACGATCACCATGCCCA
>JBCCSU010000353.1:0-4346 GCA_039199635.1 Bacteroidota bacterium
GGAATAAAAATGTGCTAAGAAAAATAGTGATGAATAATGATCTCATGTACGTTTTAAATTGACGATGATAATTCTGCATTAAGACTCTTATCAGCTTAGTCCTAAATCACTGAAAAGACAAAGAAAAAATGTATTTTTTCTTTGTGTTTTCAGTGATTTAGGACTAAGCTGATAAGAGTCTTAATGCAGAATTATCATCGTCAATTTAAAACGTACATGAGAGCATTATTCATCACTATTTTTCTTAGCACATTTTTGTTGCGCTTCGGCTGCACTCAAATTGGGAATCTAGATTATTACCCACCTACTCCTATTCCTGATAGAATCATCTTGACTTTGACGGAGTCTCCAAGTACCAGCATGGCAGTAAATTGGCGAACCTCTCTTGCGGTCAATAAAGCCTTGGTGCAAGTAGCAAAAGCAGATGCTTCTCCAGAATTTAAAAATAAATCACAGCTATTTGAAGGGGAAACTACGGCATTGCTAACGGATAGAAATGGAGCAAACTATCATTCTGCGGTGATGACAGAATTAGAACCCGAGACACTGTATGCCTATCGCGTGGGTAATGGTGTACATTGGAGTGAGTGGATACATTTTAGGACGGCGAGTTCTGAACCAGAGCCGCTTTCCTTTTTGTATTTTGGAGATGCGCAAAACGATCTAAAATCTATGTGGTCGAGGGTGGTTCGTGGTGCGTACAGCAAGATGCCCGAAGCCAATTTTATGATTCATGCAGGTGACTTGATTAATCGTGCCAATAGTGACCATGAGTGGGGAGAATGGTTTTATGCAGGTGGTTGGGTACACAGCAGCATGCCAAGCATTGCTACGCCTGGCAATCACGAATATTACCGAAATGCGGAAAGACAATCGCTTCTTTCTAAACATTGGCAACCAACTTTTACTTTACCTGAAAACGGACCAGAAGGTTCAGAGGAAACCGTTTATTACGTTGACTACCAAGATACTAGAATCATCTCTCTTAATTCCATCTCCCTACAAATATCTCCTCAGGATAGTGCCGCACAAGTAAACTGGCTAAAGGAAGTACTAAAGAAAAATGACCAGAAATGGACGGTAGTAACAACACACTATCCAATCTATTCCTCGAAGCGAGGTCGAGACAATATAGGTTTGAGGGATGCGTTACAGCCTTTGTTTGAAAAGTACAAAGTGGATTTGGTTTTACAAGGACACGACCACACCTACGGACGAGGGACAAATCTACCGCTAGGCAATCAAAAGACAACGATTGGAGGTCCGATTTATGTAGTGAGTGTGAGTGGTCCGAAAATGTACGATATTGGTTTGGAAGATTGGATGCAAAGAGCCGCCTCGAATACACAACTTTACCAACTCATTAAAATTGAGGATAACAAATTGAGATATGAGGCATATACCGTGACGGGAGAATTATACGATGCCTTTGAACTAGAAAAGCAGAAAAATGGTCGAAATCTATTTGTTGATTTAGCCCCTAAAGAAGTAGAAGAGCGATTGGAGATACCTGAACGAATGAAAAGAGAGTTTACAGAAGAGGATATCATTAGGTACGAAGGACGCCTTAAAGCGTATAAGGAAAGAAAGATGGAGAATAAGAATAAGTGATATTTCTCGCTAATTTCTTCTTCATAAAATTACATTGTTATAAAATATGTCAATGGTAGTTGTGATATACTTTGTTACACTCACCACCTTTTTCACTCATATATAAAAGTAATGAAAATTAAAGTACTTACTACTACAGTAACCCTCATAATGTTGTTTAACTTTTGCCAAGCTCAGCTTGACTGGACACTGGATAATGAAAAGTTATTTTATTGGAATGATACAGAAGCTATTAACTTAGAAGCTTATCCAACTGCTGCTGCTATATATTTCAATGAGCTTCCCAGTACTGTTGATTTAGCAGCTCTGGCGGCTGATTTTCCATCATATAAGCTCTTAGCAGCTAAAAAGCTATTAATCTTGGAAGATGGAGCAGATTTTACAGAACTAACTTCATTAGTAGGAAGACGTAATTTTTTAAACCGATATAATTTGTTAGCAGCAGATGCCTTTGATGCTTTACCAATGTTTATCTTAGATGGCGGTTATCCTGCTTGGTTCACAGATAAAGTGGTCATTCGTTTAAAATCTAATGTCAATTCCTCAGATCTTGCTCCTTATCTAGCGAAATATAATGCTAATTTTATCAGAACCGTTCGGAATACGACCCAACAATATGAAATTAGAGCCATTGATCAACAACTAGCTTTTATTCAAGAATTGATGAACGATGATTTAATCGTTTGGGGACAACCTGATTTTCGAGCCCCTATTGAACGTACTAACGATCCCTTGTATCCAGATCAATTCCAAATGAATAATACGGGACAAACTATTGATGGTGTGGCAGGGCAAGCTGATATTGATGTTGATGCACCTGAAGCATGGGCGATCACGACTGGTTCTTCTAGTATCACTGTAGCAGTAATGGATGATGGCTTGGAGGCACATCCTGATTTGCCCAATATTATTGGTGGCTTCAGTCCCATCAATAACGGAAATGGAGGTGTTGTGAGTGGAAGCAATCACGGAGAAGCTTGTGCTGGTATAGTAGCTGCAAAACACAATAATATTGGGGTAAGAGGAGTCGCTCCTGATGTCCAACTACAATCCATTAATATTTTTGTTGGTGCTGAAAGTCCAAGTGATATAGCAGACGGCTTTTATTGGGCAATAGATAACGATGCTGATGTAATTAGCAACTCATGGGGTTACACTAGACTATTCTTTTTTGCTGAATGTAACAATAATCTCCATCCTGTCTTAACAGATGCTATTAATGATGCTGCCACAAATGGACGAGATGGTAAGGGTTGCGTCATCACCTTCTCTTCAGGTAATCAAGGAGATGAATGCGCAACCTACCCTTCCAACATTGATGCAGTGCTCGCAGTAGGGGCAATTACTTCCTCGGGAGTTAGAAGTTCTTACAGTAATTATGGACCTAGATTAGACCTAGTAGCACCAAGTGACGGTGGACCAAATGATCCTTCGATTCGTACTACGGATCGTCCTGGTAATGCAGGCTATGATAATGGAGACTACACCAATACTTTTGGTGGTACTTCTGCTTCTTGTCCTGTGGTTTCTGGTGTAGGCGCCTTAGTACTTTCTATTGACCCTAGTTTAACTGGACCAGAAGTACATGATATACTAGAAAGTACATCTGACGATATGGGAACAGCAGGTTTTGACAACTTTTATGGACATGGTCGAGTCAATGCACATCAAGCGGTACTAGAGGCACAGGCAGGTTTAGGATGTACGGATTCAGATAATGATACGGTATGCGATGGAGTCGATCTTTGTATAGGCGTGAATGATTTACCTATTGACTTAATAAATGATCCAGTCGCTAATGAAACACAAACTACTATTAGTAATATCACTTCGAATGTGACCATTGATGATGGAATTGATGTAAATTACGAAGCAGGCACTCTCATTACATTGACCGTAGGGTTTACTGTTGTAAGTGGTTCGACTTTTAACGCCATAATCAAAGGTTGTCCGAATAATAACAATGATGAAGTAATAGATCATCGAACTACTGATATTCAACCGAAAACCTTATCATTAAAAACCTATCCCAATCCTTTTCAGGATCATCTCACAATAGAATACGAACTAGCAAAGGCAGATCGTACAGAAATTTTTGTTCTAGATGTACAAGGTAGGCAAGTCGCAGTATTACAAAGTGATACTTGGCAAGAAAGTGGTGTATATGGTTTGAACTGGAATGCACCGAAACATTTTTCAGGTTTATATTTCTTATATTTAGTAACAGGGGATAAAGTAAAAGTGGAAAAGCTGATGATTGGACAAAACTATTGATAGTAAGTTAAATCCGTGGATAAAGACTTGCCAAGTTTCATAAACTTGGTAAGTCTAAGTTAATAGATCAACAGGTTTGACCCACTACCTGATTTTTTTCATGCAACAATGCTGCGTTTTTTTGTGTTAATTGCAGCATAAATAAATATTATTCTATCAATGCCTTTCAGAACTAACATTAAAAAACAGCTATATTTTACTTGCTCTACTAATTGCCTTGCAACCATTATCAATAGCACCTTACAGCAAGATGATTACTATTACAGTTCACTTGGCAATTCTATTAAACTTAGGCGTTCTGTAGTAAGGCAACTCACGAAATTAATAAAAGAAAAAAACATTCAAGCCATTGAATTTGTCTTATCAAGTGACAGTCGCATTGTATTGGGTGGTCTAGGAAATCAGGACTTCTCAGCGGTAAAAGGCTTGCCCAACTTTTATTAGTAAATAGTAAGGCAAAA
>JBCCSU010000354.1:0-4310 GCA_039199635.1 Bacteroidota bacterium
TATATGGATTAGCCTTAATTGGAATTTTTATTCTCTGCATTGCCTGGATCAATTTTATCAATTTATCTACTGCTCGAGCTATGGAACGAGCCAGAGAGGTAGGAGTGAGAAAAGTGTTAGGATCATTGATTTACCAGTTACGAATACAATTCATTTGCGAATCATTTATCATTAATATCATAGCTGCAATATTGGCATTCACCTTTGTTCAGTTGACATTACCTTACTTAAGTACACTTACTAACCCGATGCAGATAGCACCTAACCATAAACTTTTATTTTGGTCTTTATCTGCTGCTTTGTTAGTATTTGGGTCTGTATTATCAGGTCTTTATCCCGCTTTTGTGTTGTCTGGTTTTAAACCCACTAGTGTGCTTAAAGGGAAAGTATCCACTTATGGAAAGGGGGCACTTTTACGTAAAGGTTTAGTAGTGTTTCAGTTTATAGCAAGTACAATTATGATTACCGGTACTTACGTCATTTATCAGCAGATTTTGTATATGAAAAATCAAGATTTGGGCGTAAATATCGACAATGTTCTACTGTTGGACTCACCGCCAAATAACGTTGTGCAGGCCAATACCACATTAAGAAATTCTATAAACTCTTTTAAAGAGGAGGTAATAGCCCTTAATTC
Organism: Bacteroidota bacterium; assembly: GCA_039199635.1. GTDB lineage: Bacteria > Bacteroidota > Bacteroidia > Cytophagales > Cyclobacteriaceae > Fulvivirga. Next base: position 638 of record JBCCSU010000354.1, read on the forward strand.
TGTACAACATATGACGGCTTCCAGCTTTACACCGGGGCAACCCATAGGATGGAATACGGTAGTACGTAAAGCTACTGCCGGTAACGAAGAGCTTAAAAATATTATGCTCATCGCCTGTGATAGAGATTTTGTCAACGCTTATGACCTAGAACTGGTAGCCGGTCATTTTTACAGAGAAGGGGAAAGTACTTTTTCCAGAGGTGATTTCGTGATCAATGAAAAAGCGTTAGGACTCTTTGGATTTGAAACTGCAGAAGATGCCATCGGAGAAAAACTGGTGGAAGGTAGAATGTTTCCCGACTTGACCATAGTAGGAGTAGTTAAAGACTTTCACCAGCAGTCACTTAAAAATAGAATCGAACCCTGTGGTTTTGTATTAAGTAGCTGGAGTAACTACTATTCGCTGGCTTTAAATATTGATGAGTCATTACCTGGAGATAAAAAAGCTGAACAGCTAAAATATGCTGTAGTGGAAGTCGAAGGCTTATGGGATAAATTTTTCCCGGAAGCTCCATTTGATTACAGTTTTTTAGATCAGAAGTTTGATGCTCAATACAAGTCAGATAGTGAATTTGGGACGATTATCTCCTTCTTTGCTATCATATCTATGGCTATAGCTGGATTAGGATTGTTCGGATTGTCCTCTTACGCTGTCATTCAAAGGACCAAAGAAATTGGGGTAAGAAAAGTATTAGGAGCTTCAATTTCAGGCCTATATCTACTTCTATCCAGTGAATATTTAGTATTAATTTCTATTTCTGTGGCCGTGGCCCTTCCTCTTGGTCTTTTCGGCATGAGTAAATGGCTGGAAAGTTATCCTTATAGAATAGAGATGCAGTGGTGGATGTTTGCTATTCCCGTCTTGATCATTGCGATTATAGCTGCTATAACCGTTGGCTTCCAGGTATTGAAAGCAACGTTAAAAAATCCTGTGGATAGTTTGAGGTATGAATAAATAATGTTGTATCAAGCTGGCACAATATACTGCCTCATTTTGATACAATCTATTGATGGATATGATTAATAACTTTCTGAATATCAGTCTATTAAAATTATGGCACAATCCTCGGATAAATAAAACTAAAGTCAACTTATGTTTACTAATTATTTCAAAATTGCACTTCGAAATATTCTGAAATCACCCGGATACTTTTTAGTAAATATTCTAGGCCTAGCTATAGGAATGGCATCGTGCGTTTTGATCATTCAGTTTTTTGTTTTTGAGACGAGTTTTGATGGCTTTCATAAACAAGCAAGCTCAATACAACGCATAATTGTTTCTAGTCACGAAGGAAAATTTGCAACTACTCCGGTACCGGTTGCCCCTTTATTGGTTCAGGAATTTGAAGAAGTACAAGATGCCGTACGATTTAGGGAAGCTGAAGGTATATTGGAAACGACTGACAAGACAGTCTCCGAGAAGATAGATCGTATTCTTATGACGGAGCCTTCATTTTTAAACATATTCAATTTTCCGTTGATCTCAGGGAGTATAAGTACACTTGATCAACCCGGACATATTCTAATCACGGAAGAACTGGCCCTACGATATTACGGATCTACCCAAGTGTTAGGTAAGGAGCTTACTTTTTTCGAAGATAATTTCGGTAAACTTGAATTATCCATAGGCGGAGTCCTAAAGTCGATCCCTGAAAACTCACATTTGAGAATGGAGGCGCTGATGTCTTTAAGCTCTATAGAAAATAACGACAGCTTTTGGGCTAAGTTCGATAACTGGGGGTGGAATGATTTCTACACATATATTAAACTTAAGCCAGGTACTAACATATCCATTCAAGGTACACAAGATTTTCTGGATAAGTATGTCGGCGAAGAGGAGAGGCGGGAATCGAATTTACAAGTGTATTTTCAACCGGTAGAAGATATTCATCTAAATACTGACTACGGCAATGAATATGGACACAATAGAAATGCGCTTTCTGTGTACTTTTTATTGATAGTTGGTTTCATAATACTCACCATGGCCATTGTTAATTATGTAAACCTAGTGACAGCAAAAGGTTTTCAACGCGCCAAAGAAGTGGGCGTACGAAAAAATCTGGGGGCAAGTAAACGTCAACTTATAGCGCAGTTCAGTTTTGAAGCTACTCTGGTAAACATGGCCGCGTTTCTTCTAGCCATCACCGCCGTTCAGCTTTCCATGCCTTTTTTGGTCACTCATATCGGTGGGGCGTATAATCAACCTTTGTTTTCAAATCTAACCATTTTAATAGCAGCTGTATTACCCATTTTGATCGGTGTATTTTGGTCCGCCATTCAGCCTTCTATTCTTATAGCTACTTTTTCAATCAACGATATTTTAAAAGGGAAAATTTCCAATTACGGGAAAGGTCTTTTTTACCGTAAAGGAAGTGTGGTGTTACAATTTGTGCTTTCACTAGCGCTGATGATCACCAGCTTTATTATCTATAATCAAATCGCCTATTTCCAGAGTAAAGACCTGGGAATTAATATAAATAAGATTATAGTATTGGAGCGTCCCAGACAAAATGTTAAAGAATATGACTATCAGGCGCAGGCCTTCAAGGACGCTCTAAAAGAGTATTCACAGATCAGTGCGGTTTCTGCCTCGGGTTCCATTCCTTCGGGTGGATTTAATTGGTCTACCGGAAGTTTGAAGCGCATTGATAAGACTAACGCTACTGAGTCGGAACAGGAGATCTCCATCACCTATATCGATAATGAGTATGTAGAAGTTTACCAACCGGAAGTAATAGCAGGTTCGGGCCGTTATGATGGTGAAAACACTGATGTTAAGGCATTGATTAATGAATCGGCACTAATGCCTTTATCATTTGAAAGTGCGGAAGCCGCTATTGATAAAATCGTTACGAATAACGATATATCCATTAAAATAATCGGAGTTATAAAAGATTATAACCATCGCTCTTTAAAAGTGAATGCAGAACCTGCCCTATATCTTCTGAACAATAACCCGAATTATTTTTCCATCCGCTACCATACCGGTGATAACCCTTTAGCTTCCACGAAAGAGGTGCTTGAAATTATAGAGAAACAGTATAAGGATTATTTTCCTGATAATATTTATCAATATGAGTTTATGGATGATCGTTTTGCTCATCAGTATGAAAGCGAGACGAATTTTGGATGGGTGATGTTAATATTTACTCTTCTTGGTATCCTTTTGGCCACTTTGGGTTTGTTTAGCTTATCTGCCTATAACTTATCGCAGCGAACCAAAGAAGTAGGAATTAGAAAAGTACTCGGTGCTAACACGACTACATTACTATGGAGGCTGACCTTAGACTTTCTAAAACTGATAGTCATAGCATTGATACTAGCCATACCTCTCGCATTCTACTGCGGACAGAAGTGGTTAGCTGAATTTTCTGAAAAAATAGAATTTACCTTTTGGACTTTTTCGCTGCCAATTTTAGCCCTAATGGTAATCACGATCAGTACTACGGCTTACCATTTACTGAAATTGGCCCGCACTAATCCTGTGGAAAGCTTAAGATATGAATAACTCAAAATATGACAATATGAAGTTCTTGTTTCTAATCTTAATCCCTCTCATAGTCTTACCCTGGTACGCCCAAGCACAGTCCTATGCTGATAAGCTGGAAGTAGTTAAGCTTCTTGAGGGAAGCTGGGAAGGAAATCTTACATATTTAAATTTTCAAGATAACCA
>JBCCSU010000355.1:0-4293 GCA_039199635.1 Bacteroidota bacterium
AATAACAATTTTAAAGGATCAATAGTATGATGCGTTTTATCGTTGTTTTATTGCTTTTTACTTTGTTCATAAATTACACTCAAGGTCAGGATATTCCGCTGTTCAGCCAAAAATTAACTAATTCCTTTATCTATAACCCTGCTATTGCAGGTCATACGCATGGCTCACTCACTGTTTCTCATCGAAAAACCTTTGATGATTTTGCTAGAAATAATTTTGTGAGTTTTCACACACCGTTTGGAGATCATAAATACGGAGTAGGTGTAAACCTATTTACAGAGCGTATCAATTTTGCAGAGAATATCTACGCATCGGCAGCTTTTGCTTATCATTTAGATCTGGGGAATACGAATATGCTTTCATTAGGAGTAAGCACTGAATATAATACCATCCAATTTGATTTCGACAAGATCAATTTTGAAAGTGGTGAACAAGATCCATTCTTCACCAACTTTACGGGTGATCGAAATTTAGACTTCTCATTTGGTGTACATTATCAAAATCGGTTCTTAAAAATTGGAGTAGCCGCTAATCGACTGGCTACAAGTTTTCTACGCGAAGAGAATCAGAGTGTACTTACCGAGTTTTATTCAGCTAATGCAGCTGGTCTTATTCCTTTCCGAGGAGGGCTTGATATATTAGAGCCTACCTTTAATTATCGGAAGTTAAGTGATAACAGTGATATTTGGGACCTGGGGCTTTACTACACTTATGATAACCTGCTACTGGCCGGAGGAGCTTGGAGAGCCGGGGATATCCTCAGTTTTACCGCAGGGATAAAGTTTTCCAAGCGCCTACTTTTGGGCTATAGCCATGAAATACCCAATGGAGACTTCAACATTGGAAACACGAACGAAATCACTTTACGACTGGATTTCACCGATAAGAACTACCAAACCAATTTTAAAAAAGATTATACTAATTCGCTGGCCTACCGTAGAAAAACGTTAAGCTCTGCCGTAAAAAGAGGCCGATCAGTAGGTGCCAGAAGTCCTAAAGCTCTAGCAAAGAAAAATAAAAGGCTTAGAAATATACCCTCTCCTAGCAGGAGGTATAATAATGTTAAAAAGCTACCAAAGGTTAAGCGCAAAAAATTCAATTTAAATCAGCGCAAACGGCAGAATAACAAGCGCTACAAAAAGAATAGGAAACGGTATAGAGCCACTCGCAGAAGAAGATAAATAATGTCTAACCCTCCTATTTTTCTATGATACCAATAGGAAAATCATTTCCCTGAGTGTAGCCTGTAGGGTATTGCGCTTTGCCACCATGCTCTTCGGCGAGTTCCGGAACCCTGAATTCCATGTAGGATTTAAGTGCCCCCACCATGATTCGGTTATCAAGCATGCCTAGTTTACCATCTAGCGCTTCTAAAAGCGAGTAAGTAAATACGCCATGTTCCAAAACTTCAAATTCAGAAGCGTATTGCTGGGTTCCACTTGAGGCTATCATTACTACCCCCGATGCTCTTGCTAGCTGGACGATGGCTTTTTCTTCAGAAGCAGGAGCTCGCGTTTTAATCGATTTAAGCGCTCCTCCCGAGTGACAGGCATCCATTAATATCAACTGCTTTTGAGGCTTTAATTCGGCTAACATACCTTTTAAACCTGTAGCTGAAATTCCCTTAGCCTGCAGTTGTTCCGGATCACCATATAACTTGGTTATGTCCGTGGGTACGAGGTAGTATTCATCGTCATTATCTTCATCAAGTGTGCCATGACCTGCGTAATAAAAAACGAATACATCTTCCGGCTTAGCCTGGGTTACAATAGATTTAAAAGCAATCTGAATATTATCCTTAGTAGCTTCTTTATCGTATATCTCCAGCTTTCTAACGTTTCTAAAGATCTTACCACTACGTTCCGTTATTTTATCTACGAATGATTTAGCGTCTGGCTGTGCATAATTTAAGTCATATGCAGAATTTTTATATTCGTTGATGCCTACAGCCAGTATAAACAGGTCTGAGGAGGCCACTACATCACCATTGTAAAGAATATTGATCTCATTAGCTCGGGACTCTATTTTTTGGGTATTTTTTACAATGACCTTGAACTCATTTGCACCATTCACAAGGTTAACATCATAAAATTTCTTAATCGTGTTGCCGATTGAAACCTTCCCGAGCTCTTGATCAGTAATGATGAGCTTATTGTTTTGGTAGATATTTAGCTCTTTTAAGCCTCCGCCTCCATTGTAGAGATCTACTTCCAGGTTAATAGATTTCGCTTTGGTCTGGTAGCTGCCGTCCTGATAATCGAGAATTTTATTTTTGCCGATGGTAGCCTCGCTAAGATTAAAAAAGGCGGCAGATGGCCTTTCTAGCTTGCCAAGATCAAAAAGCTGCTCCCCTTCATCGGCTAAAATTAGGTCTACTCTTTTACTCTCGTTAATGCTCCGCATCAATACCTTAGGTCGATAAAGAATCTCAAAGTATTGCTCAGCAGTATAAAAATCAGCAAGCTGACGGATACCGCGGTTGATATGCCAACCAAAATATTGACCCCCTGCCGAGCTGCAATTAAAATAACCCGTGGGTACCCAGCTGATCCATTCAGAATCATTGGATACAAAGAGGTTAGCAAATGGTTTAACGCTCTCGCCCAAATTATCAAAAACGCTTTGAAGGTCTCTTGATGTACGATCTCCGGCGGCTTCTATTTTAGCAATGGTCTTTTTCCAGGCATCTGTAGTGTTTTCAGTTGTTAAATCACCTAGATCATATTGGTTAAAATATTCTGTCCATTCGGCACTCTGAAACACGTCTTTTATACTGGGTATTTTACCTGGTTCTTCGAGTTTCCAGATTTTAATGGTTTGATCTTCACCGCCTGAGGCCATGTATCGCCCATCTTTAGATACCGTAACGGTCCTAACTCCAGCCGTGTGACCGAGAAATTCCTTAAGCAACAAACCTTGCGAGGAGTACAGTTTAAGAGAGAAATCACTGGCTACTACTACGTTACCCGTAGCCGTACCTTGGAAATCTAGTATTCTTCCATCTTCAAATTCGTTATTTTGAATAAGTCCTCTTCTATTTACTTCTATTTGATACGGACTTAACTGAGCTAAGCTTGAATTGGCCGCTTTACTGTAGCTGCTTCTTGGGCTTTCCGGATTCTTACGTATGGAAAAATTTTTGAAGTCAAAACTGTAATCGAAACCTTTGGTATCCGGGTCTTTTTTTAAATATAAATCCAGATTTTCCCCGAATTGAAGGTCCCAAACTACACTGCCTTTACCTTTAATGGTGCGCTGTACTTTACCATTGATCGGATTCCAGATCTTTAAAACATTGTTATTACCGCCTGCGGTACAAGCTAAATAGCTTCCGGAGGCAGAATTAGGCGAAAAAGCCGCACTAAAAACCGTGTTATCATGACCGGTAAAAGTGGAGAGTTTATTGCCCGAAGGTATATTAAAACTAACCCCTTTGCCAGTTTCATCCATGGCTACCAGTATCCGGGAATCATGGGAAAAAGCCAGGGCGTTAACTACTTTATCATCCGTATCTAAAGACTTTACGTAGGAACCATCTGCTCTCCATAAGATAAGGTCCTGGGCAAAGCTACTGCTGGCTATGAAAGAGCCATCAGGAGAAAAGCTGACCTTATTTAATACATCCTTGTGTTTTTTTAACTCCCTAGGTTCAAAGTTGCTGCCGCCATTAGATAAGCCTGCCAGATTATACAATTTCAGATTTTTGGATTCAGAGGCTACTACAAGTGCATTGGTCTTTTTATTAAATGAGAGGTTAGCAACCCTTGAACCAACATCTATTTGGTGTATGCTTTTCGTTTCTTCATCATTTGAGAATTGCCAAATACGGATAGTTCCATCATCACTACCACTGGCCAGGTATTTTCCATCTCCGGTAAAATCGAGGGTGTTGATCACATTATCATGGCCAATAGCCGTGCTAACCTGTTTCCCTGTATTCAGGTCGATAAAAATGATGTAATTGTCTGCATCATCATTCACTGGGTAACCGCTAACGGCTAAAATATTGCCATCCGGAGTAATAGCTGAAGTATACAGCATTCCCTTAGGACCTGTACCTATTTCAGATTCATACTTATTTAATAGTTCTCCGCTTTTAGCGTCCCATATTCTAATACTCTTATCTTCCGAAACAGAGATAATACGTGTTCCGTCAGGGGTGTATAGAACATTAAATACTTTGCCGGAATGTCCCACTGAGTTGATTACTATGCGTGGAGCGGTATCCTGACTTAAACAGTTTTGATATATTGTGTTTGAAAGAATAAAAGCGACTAGACAAAACAAACGTGC
>JBCCSU010000356.1:0-4285 GCA_039199635.1 Bacteroidota bacterium
GCCGTTGCTTTTGAACCAACATAAACCAATTGATTTGCCAAGGGCTTTTCATCAAACAATAATTTGACCGATAATTTATGACCGGGATGGATATGGTATGGTATGGGTTTTTTAATGGTTCATAGGTACGATGTTGATTACGTTATTATAAAGAACAAAATATCCCCTTTAAAGGGGGATTTTTTATTCAAAATATTTAATTGTGATACTTATTTTCATACCTTTAGCGGTATTTTAAAATTCTTTAACTAACCCAAATTAAGAGTATGAAGAAAATTCTACTACTAGGTTTCGTGTTCACGTTGGCTGGCAGCTTTTCGTGGGCTCAAGAACGTACGGTATCGGGTAAAATCACTTCCGTAGAAGACAGAAGTGCCCTACCTGGTGTAAACATTGTCCTCAAGGGAACTACCACTGGAACAGTTTCTGATATCGATGGTAACTATCAACTTTCCGTTCCTTCAGATGGTGGTACTTTAGTATTTTCCTTTATTGGAATGGCTGATGAAGAAGTGTCTATCGGAAACAGATCAGTTATTAACGTGACTATGACTCCGGATGCACAACAGTTAGCGGAAGTTCTGGTTGTCGCTTATGGTGAGACAACAAGAGAAGCTTTTACTGGTTCTGCTAGTGTTATAAATTCCGAGCAGCTTTTAAGTAGAAACGTCACCTCGCCTATAGCAGCCATCGAAGGAAATGCTACAGGTGTACAATTCACATCACCAGCGGGTCCCGGCGACTCACCCGGTATTGTGATTAGAGGTGTTGGAACGTTAAATGGTTCAGCTACACCGTTGTATATTGTTGATGGTGTCCAGTATAATGCTCCTCTAAATACCTTGAATCAGGAGGATATTGAATCATTTACTATTTTAAAAGATGCGGCATCAACCTCTCTTTATGGGTCCAGAGCTGCGAATGGTGTTGTAATTATTACAACCAAGAAAGGCAAAAAGGGCGGCATCAGGATTAACGCTTCAACACAAACCGGATGGGTAACAAGAGGTGTTCCTTTTTATGACCAGGTATCCCCAGGTCAATATTATGAAGGAATGTGGGAAGCTTTAAGAAATACTAGTGCTGCTGGTGGAGACCCTCAGTTTGCTTCGGATAATATTTATGGTCAGCTAGGATACAATCCATTTGATGTGCCAAACGATCAAATTGTAGGTGCAGACGGCCGTTTGAATCCCGAGGCGGATGTTATCTATCAAAGTCTGGATTGGTTTGACCAACTACAACGAACAGGAATAAGGTCAAATTACAACGTAAACGTTTCAGGAGGTAGCGAAGATCTTTCGGTCTTTTTCTCAACATCATATCTTGACGATGAGAGTTATGTGATACGTTCTGATTTTGAACGATTAACCGCTCGGTTAGGTACAGAGTTTAAGGTGAACGATCGTTTTACGTTTGGTGGTAGCGCCAATGTGGCACTTACTGAAACCAGAGGTCCAAGCTCTGCCGGCGCAGGTAGTATCGTAAATCCATTTAGTTTCTCACAGAATATAGGTTCTATTTATCCTGTTTTTGTAAATGATTTAAATGGAGATATAGTACGCGATGTTGCAGGGAATCCTGTTTGGGACAATGGTGAAGGTTTTGCGGACTTTAACATTGGTTCCAGGCCGGTTAATCAAGGGCGTCACGCTATTCAAGAATTGACATTGAATAATGAATTTCAAGAGGATAATACCTACGGGTTCAGGTTCTTTGGAGATGTCGAAATTATTGACGGATTGAGCTTAAGAGTAACGTACGGTGGTGATTTTACTGACCTCTTTGAAAGTCAATATGAAAATCCAGTTATTGGTGATGCACAACCTACTGCTCGATTAGATCAAGAAAGAAGGCGTATAGCTACTACAACTTTTAACCAGGTACTTACGTATGCAAAAAGCTTTGGCAGACATAATATAGATCTTACTGCTGGTCACGAGAGTTACGAAGTAAAGGATTCCGAATTGAGTGGATTAGCAATTGAACAAACGGCTACAGGTATTTTTGAATTTGCTAACTTTTCGAACATCACTGACCTCGATGGGTTCACTTTCGACAGGGCCTTAGAAGGTTATTTTTTTAGAGCTAACTATGACTTTGATGACAAGTACTTTGTAAGTGCCTCCGTTAGGAGAGATGGTTCCTCAAGCTTCGAAGAAGATAATAGATGGGGTACTTTTTATTCTGTTGGTGCCTCATGGCGACTGGATCAGGAGGTCTTCATTCAAGACATTGCATGGATAAACAAGTTGAAGCTTCGTGCTTCTTATGGAGAAGTAGGTAATGATAATTTAGGATTCCGTGAGTGGTATCCATCACAACCGTTATTTAATATTACTTCAAATGCTGCAGTCCCAGCTCTCTTGATTTCTTCTCGTGGTAATGCAGATTTAAAATGGGAAACATCAGAAAACTATGATGTGGCATTGGAATTTGCTTTATTCGATAATTTCCTGGATGGGTCAGTCGAATATTATCGACGAAATTCTACAGACCTGTTGTATTCGCTTCCCGTAAGACCTAGCGATGGTATTAATGAACTTAACGTTAATGCGGCTACTATGTATAATGAAGGCATAGAGATTGGATTAACAGGACATATTCTGTCTAAGGGTGATTTAAAATGGGACCTAACATTACTTGGTAGTACATTGAGAAATGAGATTACTGATTTGCCTAACCCATTTAATAACGGAAGTAAAAGATGGGTGGAAGGACGATCTAGATATGATTTCTTTTTATATCGTACAGCAGGTGTTGACCCTGAAACCGGAGACCAACTATATTTTCAATATGAATTCGATGAGAATAACAGAAGTATGCCGGTTCTTGATGCAGATGGAAATCACCTGACTACCACAGATTGGAGAGAGACCCAAAGAGGATTCGTTGAAGCCTCATCAGTTCCTGACTTTCTGGGTTCAATTAACAATCATGTAAGTTACAAGGGTTTTGATTTCAACTTTTTAATAACGTACGGAATAGGTGGTGAGGTACTTGATAATGCGTATGCAGGTATGATGCATGCTGGTAACTATGGTCGTTCTTGGCACCCGGATATTTTAACTGCATGGAGGGCACCAGGTGATATAACAGATGTACCACGCTTGGAGAATGGTAATGTCGAGTTGGTTCAAACCCAATCTGATCGCTTTATTACTGATGCGTCTTACTGGGCCATTCGGAACGCGAGTTTAGGGTACAATTTTAGTCCTGATCTTCTTGAAAAAATTGGTCTAACCAGTTTGAGAGTATCAGTTACTGGAGAGAATTTATTTCTTAAAAGTGAAAGAGATGGTTTAGATCCGCAATATAATTTGGCAGGTACAGCGCCTGGTGATGATTTTGTTCCCGGAAGAATTATATCGCTTGGATTAAACTTGTCATTTTAATACACGTAAAAATATTTGATTATGTCATATATATGCAAAACTTCTTTTTTGATGTTTCTAATCCTTACATTGGTTTCATGTGAGGATGATTTCTTAGAAAGAACACCAACGGATGCAATATCTGCAGCCGATGCTACTGCTAGTGTAGAAAATATGCAGCTTGTGCTCGATGGTGTACATAGAGGGTTATACTCTCAATCCCAAACCGTATTTCCTGGTGGTAATACAGGAAGGGCAAATAACCATTATTGGGTGCCTATGGGAGACAACTTGGTTGGGTATCTTATTCATACGGCAAATGCTAACAACCTCAACTGGAGAGATGTTATGCAGTGGAACCAACATACTGTACCTACGTCATTAACTGTAGAACTATTATGGTATCACCGCTATAATATAATATTACATGCTAATCTTTTGATCAATGCTATTGAAGCAGGTGGTTTTGCGGAAACCCCTGAGCTTTTTGAAATTTTAGGCCAAGCCTATACATACAGAGCCTATGCTTATTTGTCATTGGTTCAGCACTACGGACGGGGTTATCTGATCGGTAATCCAGGTACGGATCCTGCTGTTCCTTTGATATTTGGAATAGAATCTCCAACTGAAGGTGTGCCTCGGTCAACTGTAGAGGAAGTTTATACCCTAATTGAGCAGGATCTAAATGCGGCCATTACCGCTTTTGGCTCCGGTGGAGGTAGAGTGGGGAGTGGCGCTGTAGCCAAATCCCAATTGAATATTAACGTGGCGCACGGACTGATGGCACGTATGGCGCTATCCAAAGGAGATTGGGGCTTAGCAGCTTCGTCTGCCGTTGCTGCTAGAGATGGTTTCCCGTTGATGGGTGAAACCGACTGGCTTTCAGGATTTAATACCAATAATCTTTCTGA
>JBCCSU010000357.1:0-4231 GCA_039199635.1 Bacteroidota bacterium
AAAGACCTTTTCCCGGAAATTCCATGAAATCACTGAGGGTGATTGCTAGATTGGAAGAAACAAATGCTTGAATTCTTTTACTCAAAGGGTGAGTGGAATTACCCGTCATTGCACTCAAAATCGCCTTTTCTTTTATTGTTAACGGATCACCTGAATAACTAATTTCTGATGTGTTTGCCGTAGTTAGTGTACCGGTTTTATCGAACACCAAGGTATCTACCTCAGATAATGACTCCACCACATTCGCCCCTTTAAGGTATAAATATGTTTTACCCAGCCATCTTAAAACGTTCCCATTTGTAAATGGAGCTGATAAGGCCAAGGCACAAGGGCAGGCCACTATTAAAACAGCCGTAAACGCTTGCCATATGATCGTTTTATCCGCAAAAAACCAATAGATAAGAGACCCAAACGCGATAGATAGCACTATTGCTGTAAAGTATTTACTCACTTTATTGACCAATAATTTGGCATATCCATCCGTTTCTTCTTTGAAGACCTGACTGTTCCATAAACTAGTCAAATAGCTTTGAGAACTTTTTTTAACGAGCGCAACCCTGATCTTTTGCCCCAGTTGTCGCCCGCCAGCATATATAATATCACCTGTTTTTACTTTTATGGGTCGTGACTCACCGGTAACAAAACTATAATCGATGCTGGCTTCTTCTGTTGTTAAAATACCATCAGCTGGAATTATTTCACCATTTCGAATAACAACAGTGTCACCCCTACTCAATTGGCTAATAGGAGTAGAAACCTCATCATCGCCAATCAGTTTTAGTGATGCCAGTGGAAAATAAGATTTGTAATCGCGCTCAAACGAAAGATGTTGATATGTTTTACTTTGGAACCATTTACCGATCAATAAGAAAAAAATAAGGCCAGCCAGTGAATCAAAATACCCAGGTCCGGTGACGGATAATACCTCGTAGGTACTTCTGCAAAATAAAGTTATAATACCTAATGCAATAGGTACATCAATATTTATAAACCTTTTCTTTAATCCTGTGAAAGCAGATGTAAAATAATCCTGGGATGAATAGATAAGAACCGGTAGAGCCAATATGATGTTTAGCCAGGAGAAGAAAACGCTATACTTTTCATCTAGTTCACTGTCGAAACCTAAATACTCCGGAAAGCTAAGGAGCATTATATTACCAAAGCAAAATGCAGCTACCCCAAGCTTTACCGATAGACCGTTGTCACTCTTTTCACCTGATCCATTTACTTGACCGTTCTTGGTGAAATTAGGCTCATAACCTATGAACGCTAGCAAAGTGGCTACTCCTTTCAAGGAAAGTATCTCAGGTTTATATAAAATGTCAGCTTCTTTTTTTACGAAATTTACCGTTACCTTGATGATTCCATTATCAAGCCGGTGAAGATTTTCTAGAAGATAAATACAAGAGCTACAATGAATAGCCGGTAAGTACAACTTTACTCTATTGTGAGTATCAGATTGAAAATCGAGTAATTCATCTATAATAGCCTGATTCTCCAAAAAATCAAACCGGTCAGTTTTCTTATTAAATTCTTGCCTACGGTCATATATATATTGCAGGTCAGTTTCCTGAAAAAGTTCATATACAGCTTTACAACCGCCACAGCAGAAATCTTTATTCTCGTAATGTAAATGCTCTGATTCACACGGGTCACCACAATGGTAACATTTAATAACTACCGGTTCTTCTAAGTCTACGGTCATAAATATTAATGCTCAGGAAGGTAGTAAGTCCAAATAGGCCGCTGAGCGTGATTCACCACGTCCTCTGCCAAACTACCGGATAACAAGTGTCTGAGGCCCTTTCTTCCGTGAGTACCCATTGCGATTAAACCAGCATCAATTTTACCGGCAAATGACAAAATCCCCTGATCTTCGTATATATCATTATAAATATTGATCGTGTAATTAGTAAGTAAATACCGCTTAGCCACTTCCTGCATCCTACCTTCTATTACTTGGTCTCTTTCAAAACTATTCGGCGTATTGATCCTGACTATATGAAGCCTGGCATGAAATAATTCCTGCAGTCTTTTTACTTCAGTCATAATTTGCTCAGAAACATCCATGATGCTAGTTGCAAAAACGATATCTTGTATATCTTTCACCAATATGGGCTGAGAGAGTGTAATTACCGGACATTTTGAGGTACGGACTATTTTCTCAGCATTAGAGCCAATAAAAAACTCCTTTAATCCTGATGATCCTTTGGTGCCCATTATCACTAAATCTGCATCCCACGAGGTAATTTTTTCGATTATCTCTAAATAGGGACTGCCTATCGATATTTCCGTTTCGATATTTCTATCGAACTCCTTTAAGAAAAAATCCATCTGCTTACCTGCATTCTCTTCAAGTAAAGTGACAAACTCTGAATCATAAGGGGTGGGTACGGCCATGCCTACCGGATCTATGGTAGCACCGGTAGGGTAATCCACTACATGATAAGCTAGGATATTGGCTTCATTTAATTCTGCTATTCCCAGAGCAAGGTGTAGCGCATTCTTTGCTTCTTTTGAAAAATCTACGGGCACTAAAATATCAAGCATAACGTTTAGCTTTTCGTCAAAGCTAGTCAGTGCTATAAATCAGTTTAATGATTGTTATCAAAGCTGGTATTGATAAAAATCATAAAACCTGAAGTTATCTAAATGATAGAAGGAGAAGCTTGTTTAACATAACTTCTATTAAGACTACTTATCGATATTTATTTTGTTTCAAATAAAATAGCCTTCTAGATTTAATGACTAATTTTAATTTCGTTTTTAACAGGACAGGCACTAGATGAAAAATATCGTTACACTCATTTTCTTATTGATCACCACGCTCGGCATTTCGCAAACGCTTGATGAGCAGTTTAAGCAGTTAAGAGATGAATCAGAAACGTTTAAGGTTTACAAGGTGATAAAGCAGACAGAATTGAATAGCTTTTGGTCTGTGGTGTCTGATTCTGTAGATCATTTGAAAAACACAATTTCTGAATCAATGTCAGAAGTCACCGCTCAAAACGCAAAAATCAATCAGCAAGAGCAAATTATTACTGCTAAAGATTCGGAAATAGAATCCTTAACACATGACACCACTCATATATCCGTATTAGGAATGAGCCTTTTTAAAGATGCTTATATTGCCACTAATTTCTCTATTATAGGTCTTTTACTTATTCTATTGGTTTTGCTATTTCTCAGACTGAAAAACAGCCAGTTAGTGGCAAGACAAAAAATAGCAGAATGGAAGAAGTTAAACGATGATCATGAGAATCTCAAAAAAGAATCTCTTGAAAAACAAATGAAGCTCCGTAGGGAGCTTCAAACACAAGTGAATAAACTTAATGAAATAAGGAGTACGTGATATACTACCTACGTCAAGTTAATTAGCTAAATAAGGTATTAAAAGTTCGTTCTTAGGATTCTTAGATAATTTCCTTAGAGCCTTCTCTTTGATCTGCCTTACCCTTTCTCTTGTTAAACCAAGGTTTTCACCAATATCTTCCAGAGATAGACTCGAACTTTCGCTTAATCCGAAGTATTGATTTACCACAGTTCTTTCTCGTTCTGTGAGTGTAGATAGTAACCTGCTTACCTCTCTTCTTAAAGAATCTTTGTAAACAATGTCATTTACTTCGTTGCTATCTTCATCTTCCATTACATCCAGCAAGGAGCTACCTTCATCTTCAGAAAAAGGTTTGTCAATGGAGACCTGTTTAGTTTGTGATCTCACAGTGGTTCTGACTTCATCTACAGTCATCTCTAATAACTCAGCGAGTTCGTCATCCGTAGGTTCCCTTTCAAATTTTTGCTCTAATACAGAGGATGCCTGATCAATTTTAGAAAGAGCTCCAATCTTATTAGATGGTATGCGAACTATCCTTGAATGCTCAGCTAATGCCTGAATAATGGACTGTCTAATCCACCAAACCGCATAAGATATAAATTTGAAACCTCTTTTCTCATCAAAACGTTTTGCCGCCTTAACCAAGCCAAGGTTGCCCTCATTGATGAGGTCATTAAGTGGTATTTTGTTAGAATAATGGTACTGCTTTGCCACCGAAACGACAAATCTTAGATTAGCTTTGACTAATTTTTCCAGCGCGGCCTCATCACCCTCACGAATTCTTTGAGCAAGATCTACCTCTTCCTCAGGAGTTAATAATTCATCCTTTGAAATTTCATTAAAATATTTTTCCAGGGTTCTGCTGTCCCTGTTAGTAATAGACTGTGTAATCTTAAG
>JBCCSU010000358.1:0-4175 GCA_039199635.1 Bacteroidota bacterium
CAAATTGCACTAAATTTTGAATGCACCGCTCCCAGATCTCAGTGGCTGATGCCGTAAAAAAGACATGATAACCTGAGGGTAGGTTTAAAAGCTGACTCAGTGCAAGGGTCGTATTTTTGAAAATCTCTTTAAATGCCTCACTTCGGTGGGAAATGGCAGGTACGTTTTCGCTTAATGCGGCTTTAATGTGCTCTTCTACAGTGAAATAGAGCTGGGAAGGTCCGGGTGTAAAAAAAAACTTACTCATTATTTCATCAAAATTAGGTAACAACATTAAAATGCAGTTAACATTTCAGAACAGTTTCATAACTCATCCTTAAAATGGCATTGATATTCTGGTAAAGGCTATTAAATACATTTGTCTTGTATGGATAATAGGATACCCGAAAGGCATTTTGATCAGTAATCTAAACTTCCTGAGGGTATCTATTTTTTTAACTAGAATACGCAAGCCATGGAGCCACAAAAACGCGTAGTAGATGTTGCAATTATTTCAGATGTCCACCTGGGTACTTATGGGTGTAATGCTACGGACCTACTTCGCTACCTGAAGTCTATCAAACCGAAGAAACTGATCTTAAACGGAGACATTATTGACATCTGGCAGTTTAGCAAGCGTTACTGGCCCAGTTCACATATGCAAATAGTTAAACACATCACTGGCCTTTTAAGCAAGGGCACAGAGGTAATATACATTGCTGGAAACCATGATGAAATGCTCAGAAAGTTTGTAGGGTTCAAACTGGGCAAATTCAGCATTCAGAATAAGGTGGTGTTACAATTGGATGGAAAGAAGATGTGGATTTTTCATGGTGATGTTTTTGACGTGACCATGCAGCACTCTAAGTGGCTGGCCAAGCTTGGAGCAGTAGGTTACGATATGCTTATTCTGCTCAATACCTTCGCTAATTTCATATCTAGACTTGTAGGCCGTGGTAAGATATCGCTTTCTAAGAAAATAAAGGACGGAGTAAAATCCGCCATTAAATTTATTAACGATTTTGAAAATACCGCTGCACACATCGCGATAAGTAATCGATATGATTACGTGATTTGTGGTCATATACATCAACCCCAAATGCGCAGGGTGCAGAATGATAAAGGGTCAGTCATGTACTTAAATAGTGGTGACTGGGTTGAAAATCTTACTGCTTTAGAATATACGAATAAAGATTGGCGGCTTTATAATTTTCATGAAGATCTGCTGGCGCAATCCATCAAGATCAATAAAAAGCCAAAGAAAGAATTGAATACTGAGCATCTATTCAGCGATATGGTTCAGGAATTTTTAACCGTAAAGCAGGCATGAAAATTTTATACGCTATTCAAGGAACCGGTAATGGCCATTTAAGTAGGGCTATGGATGTAGCCCCTGCACTTGAAAAGCATGGTGAGGTAGATTACTTGATTAGTGGTGCTCAGGCTGATCTGACTTTTCCATATGAAGTAAAGTTCAAATCGAAAGGGTTAAGTTTTTATTTTGGTAAGCGAGGGGGTATCGATTATACCCGTACGTTATTGAAGAACTCTGCGAGTCGTGTTTACCGAGAGCTAACCTCTTTTCCGATAGATGATTATCATGTTATTATCAATGACTTTGAGCCGATTTCTGCCTGGGCCGCCAAGTTAAAAGGAAAAAAATGCATTGCGCTGAGTCATCAGAGCGCTCTCCTCAGTAATTACTTTCCAAAACCAGAGAAAACGGATCTGGTGGGGGAAACTATTCTGAAGCATTACGCGCCGGCACAAAAACACTACGGGTTCCATTTTGAACGTGATGGAGAAGAAATTTTCACACCCATTATTCGCAGAGCCATTCGGCAGTCCCACGTCAGAAATGAGGGACATTACTCTGTTTATCTACCTGCTTATGCGGATCATAAGATACTGAGCATTTTAAAATTGATACCTGAAGTGAACTGGCAGGTATTTTCCAAGCACGCTAAAACCAGTGACAACTATGGGCATGTCACTATACAGCCGATAAACAACGATCTTTTTATCAAGAGCATCACTTCATGCGAGGGTGTGCTTTGCGGAGCGGGCTTTGAAACTCCTTCTGAAGCTATGTATCTGGGAAAAAAGTTGATGGTAATTCCCATGAAAAATCAATATGAGCAGCGTTGTAACGCTATGGCTTTATCTAAAATGGGTATTCCTGTATTCAATCATCTATCTGGTAAATGTGTTTCGCAAATCCGCGAGGTTATTGATAGTGAAATGCCTGATCCCAAACATTATCCTGACCAAACGCAAAGAATAATAGATACAGTTCTGAGAAGGGAGGTAGAATATGCCGCCTAAGAAGTATAAAATATTAATAGTGGATGATGATAAGGATATATTAGATCTTCTTCAGTATAATTTGGAGCGCGAAGGGTATGAGGTTAGGAGTGAAACCAAAAGTACCCGATCCATAGAAACGGCCCTAGAATTTGTACCTAATCTGATTATTTTGGATATTATGATGCCATACATCAATGGCATAGAAGTATGCAAGCAGCTACGCGCTTTAGAGCATTTTAAAAATACGTATATATTTTTCTTGACAGCTAAGTCTGATAAACATCTACAGATTGAAGCACTAAATACCGGAGGTGATGATTATATAGAAAAAATAACCGGTTTACGGGCGCTATCTCATAAAGTAGGCACTGTTCTTAAAAAGAATTTGGTCATCAGAAAAAGTATGTCTGAAATTAAAGTAGGGGAACTACTGCTGGATCGGAACCGTAACACGGCAAGTATCAAGGGTAGGAGTGTAGAGCTATCACAGCATGAATTTGAGCTTTTGTACTTTTTAGCGCAAAACCCACGTAAAGCGATAACCACAGATAGTTTACTTCACAATATATGGGGTTCTGATGTCTATCTTTTCGCCAAGTCAATTGATAGCTATATCCAGAATATAAAGCAGAAGCTGGGCATAAATCTGATCTCAAAAGTAACAGAAGGCAAGTACCGCTTAGCTACCGGATAAGCGCTGGTCTATCTTTCGGTAAGCTTCTAAAAGCTCATGAGCTGTGTAAGAATTAACAGCAAACCCCTGTGCTTCCAGAGCCCATTTTGCCGCACTAACAATGGAAGTATTTGCATAAAAATTATCGCGGGCAAAATGAATGTATTTCAGTACTTTCAGTCCATCAAACCAATGGTGGAAATTCGAGATGAAAGAATTCAGGCTGCCGGAGTTTTCCTTAATTCTTTCTATATTGAGCTGTAGTTCAATCGTTTTTGAGTATTCAACAATAGATTCCGGATACCCACTTAAATCATTGATTACCAAATTTTTATAATTACTGACCAAATATAATTTGGTATAAAAAAGCTTTAGATCTTCGAAGATATTGGGATGGTACGTATCTAAATTTTTAGTCGATAGCCACTGACCCACGGCCTTACCCGTACCAAAAGGTACCCGATCACTTTTTCTTGGTGATGGTATGACTTTGGTTTTTGTTATTTCTCCGAAATTACCCAAAGGGATCAACTTGTGGAGGAAATAAAAATCCTCACCTGCTTTGCGCCTATTCATGCCACCTTGTTTTTGATACGCGCCGTTTCTCACCGCCATACTCGACCCTATCGTCTGATAGGCATAGGGAAAACCAGCGTAACGAAGTGCGTGAACATAATACCTAAGAAAAAGCTCATACTCTGTAATGGCTTCATAAATTTCAGGTTGCAGATCACCTTTGAGCGGATGTTCAAAATAGATGCTACAACCAGGTGATTTAGGATGTTGGCTGAAGTATTGCTCGAGCAGCAAAAAGTAATTGTCCAAGCAAGTGCTATCGGCATCAAAGCATGCAATTATACCCTCAGGTCTATCTACGGCATCTAATCTTCGGGCCGCCTCATCCATGGCTATTTTACGTGCCAGACCTACACCAGCGTGCCTTTCGGGCAATTCTTCCAATAGTATATGAAACTGCAGATGCTCAGTATTATAAATACTGGCAAAGTGCTGTGCTTGTTTATAGGTTTTGAGGTTTTGAGCTTTTACCAGCTCCGGAGCCTTATTACTATGATTTATAACCACAATAACTTCTACCGTTGAAGCAACTGGGTGACAGTAAGCCAGGCTAGCGAGGCTTTTTTCAAGCTCTGGTTCATTGTAACAGGGAATGGTTACTACTATACCCAGGTTAGGATTGGGCTTTGCTGCAATTAAC
>JBCCSU010000359.1:0-4165 GCA_039199635.1 Bacteroidota bacterium
ATTAATTTGAGGTAGTACAGGGTAAAGAAACGCGTATTTTGCTGGCACTAATTAATTACTGCTTCGATTTAAATTCAGCCAGGGCAGCATCAATATAAGCACTCCCCGCCAAATACATTCCTTCTGCATACTTCTTACTGTCCACATCTATCCAATTGGTTTTTGTGGATTTTCTATCTTCTACACTGGTATAAAAATCATTACCCAGCTGATAGGTATTAAAAGAAGTGGGATAAACTATATTTTGGCTTTGGCTTGAGGTTATTCTCTCACTGTCAATTACACCTTTGATATACATGTTTTTCTTAATACTAGTCTGTAGTAGTGATTCTGCTCCTGCCGAAAATTTACCCTTTGCGAAATTTATATAGGAGCTTATCGTTTCTACTTTTTCATTATTGATTTTTACTATCGATTTGCTGTCATTAAGTTTTGACACCGCCCCGCTTCCTAGTCGGAAATTAGTTTTAACAATAACTTTAGCACTATTACCTCTCAACCAGTTATCTCCTTCTTGGGTAAATAAATAGCTTAAGCAAACATCAACTACGATGGCATCGTCTAGCTGTTTTGAAAGTGCCGCTGAATTGGAAAAGGCTAAACCGGTAGAACCTGAACCACCCTTGTTCATTAGGCGACTAAAGCCTTTGGACTTGATGTCTTTACCATCTTTATTTACTCCTCTTATGTAGTAGCTATGCCCTTCCGGTATAACGCTTAGCACGCCCGGTAAGCCGGCATCCTTAACGATCGGTCCTTCTACCAGCTGCCATCCTTCATAAACCTTTGTTTTACCTGCCTGAGCTGAGGTTAGAATTTCAAAGCCTTCGGCCTTTAGCTCTCCCACGAAACTATTGTAGAGTTTATTGGCCACATTTTGAAGATCTTCCGCTTCTACGCCACTTAACCCTAATGTTTGAACCACAGAGGCCTTGCCTTTTACTACATTGCCAAAACCCTTCCCTCCTTGCTTAACATCCTTATCTTCTCTGTAAATCTCATTATAGATCAGAAAGCTATTGATATATATTCTTTTGTCGCCTTTGAAGAATTTTTTCTCTTTAAAGCCACTTTTAGACATTGAAACATTATCATCTGCTAAACTTTGAGCACATACATAGGAAGTAGCAAAGGTAACGAGAAGTGCAAGTACTGATTTTTTCATTTTATTCATTTTTTAGATTGAAGTGCCTCCGACAGAACACCCGTGTTTTCTTTCTAATTAAAAAACAAAGAACTCAGATCAGTACTTCGGTTTCAATACAATCCGCTGGGTATTTTGCGCCTACCCATTACTCGGTATATTTAGGTTATGATCGCATTTTTCATCCTTTTCCAGCTAACTACAGTTCCGGCAGATTCTGATACTACCAAAATTGATAAGCTGCTTGGTCAGGCCTGGGAGCTAAAATATTCTGAGCCAGAAAAGTCACTTTTAATGGCCGATAGTGCCATTCATTTATCAGACAAGATTAAAAACGCTAAACGGCAAGCCCATTCCAGATACTATAAAGCCATAGTGTTCTATCTTCAAAACCAGTATGACTCAGCATTACTAGTCGTTGAACCTAGTTTTGAATATTACAGTGTTGAGAACAATGATTATGGAATAGCCAGTTTGTATAATCTCAGGGGTTTGATTTATGAGCGAAAGGGCTGGTATGAAAAGGCCATCGAACAGTATATCTCTTCTCAAAAATATGCAGCTAAAACTGAAAACTTGATTAGTCAGGCTAATCCGCTACATAACCTCGGACTTTTATATGCAGACATGGAATCTCATGTGAAGGCTCTAGAATATTTTAAGCGAAGCTTAGTGATACGGAAGCAAATCGGGGATACCACCTTTCTTATTCAGAGCTATCAATCTGTGGGAACCGCCTTTATGAATTTAATGGAAAATGATAGTGCTTTATTCTTCTTACAAAAATCCTTTGAACTGGTTTCAAATACGGAAAATGAATTTGACAAGGCCGATATTTTAAACAGCCTGGGGCTGGTATATCTACAACTCGATGAAGCCAGAAAAGCCAAGTCCTTTTTTAAAAAGTGTATCGAATTAAGTCAAACATTAGATTATGGTGAAGGAATAATAAGAGGTAAAATAAACATAGCCTTAACCATGATGAAACTCGATGAAATAAAAGATGCTCTGCCTCTTGCAAAAGATGCTTTAAAAAAAGCTAAGAAGATGAACTTAAAAAAGGAAGAACTAGAGGCTGTAAGTACACTCACTCAGGTTTACGCGGCCGCCGGAAATTTTAAGTTAGCCTACAATAGTCTATCTGAACAACTCGTTCAAACCGACTCTTTAATGGGAATAGAGCGAACAAGGCAAATAGAAGAGCTCAAAAGTATCTACGAAACAGAAAAGAAGGAGCAAGAGATATCCTATCTGAATCAGGAAAACGAACTTAAAAACGCATCTCTGGAGCGGAATACTTTCCTGATTATCGGACTTGTTATTTTGCTTATTTTACTACTTCTGATCTTTTACTTTTTATGGTATCGTGCCAGGCAAAAGCATAAGCAGGTGTTGAACGAACAGAAAATTAGAATGCGAGAAAGCCAGATTAAAGCGGTTATCGATTCTCAAGAAACAGAGAGAAAGCGATTTGCTGAAGATCTGCACGATGGCATGGGACAGTTAGTAGCCGCACTGCAACTTAACATTAAGTCTTTGAAGGCGAATGAAAACGATATTGAGGAAAAGAATGAGATTTTCGAGCATTCAACACAACTTCTGGCCGAAGTACACCAGGAAATCAGAAATATAGCATTCAACTTAATGCCTCAAACACTGATCAAAAAGGGTTTAGATGCGGGTTTGAGAGAATTAGTTCAAAAACTTAACAAAAATGACCAAATTAAGATCCACTTTACATCTTTAGACGTATCTGAAGACATAGACGATATTATCGAAATTTCGCTATACCGCATTTCTCAAGAATTTCTTTCCAACATTTTGAAGCATAGTAATGCCAAAAACATCTACTTAGATATAACCGGCCACAATGGCGAAATGGTTTTATCCATAGAGGATGATGGACAAGGATACGACCTTGATAAATTTCAGCGGAGTGAAGGCAACGGCTGGAGAAATATTAATACGAGGGTATCCCTTATCAATGGGGAAATAGACATTAATACTTCTGTGAAGAGCAAAGGAAGTAATGTTATTTTGGCGGTACCTTTAAAGGCTATTCAAACTGATACGAGTTTGGCTTAGAACTCTTCTCTACCCATTTGTAGGTATACCAAAATACCGATATATACGTCTTTTGATCATGTTCATAATCCTTGAGCTTTGTAAAAAACGTATGTTGTGAAGTTTTTAGATATTACATATCTTCAGCGCTCTAAGCGTATGGAAAAGTACCAGGTACTGCTCGTGGATGATCATCCTATTTTATTAGAGGGCACTAAAAACCTCATTAATTCCTCAGGCCTTTTTGCCGTGGCAGGGACAGCAACAAACGCAGCAGATGCTACTGAACTTCTTAAACTTAATAATTACGATATCTTGATCACTGATTACGAAATGCCAGGCATGTCAGGAAGCGAGTTAATTCAAATAGCAAGAGCCGCCCAACCGGATATTAAAACTATTGTTTTGAGTATGCATGATAACTCAGTGGTAGTTAAAGAACTGTTACAGCAAGGTGTAGATGGCTATATCCTTAAAAGCGATGCTCATGAAAGTATTCAGCTTGCTTTAGATAAGATAACCAGTGGCAAACGCTTTCTAAGTGACGAAGTGGCCGAATTATTAATTAATAATATAGATGAAAAAGAGCAATCTTCACTAACGCCTCGTGAAGAGGAAATAGTCAAGCTTATCGTGAAGGAATACTCGACCAAACAAATTGCTGAGATTCTGTTTATCAGTGAAAGGACAGTAGAAACACATCGTAAAAACATCCTTAAAAAGACCGGATGTGCTAATTTGGTAGCGTTGGTAAAATATGCTTATAATCATAAGTTGATTTAATAGGCATTTGGATAACTACAGAAGATACACTACGAGACTGTAAACTAAACTCTGTCTAAAGAGATTTTAAAACGAATAACTTTAGAGAGTTTATGACACAAGAAGAATTAGATCAACTACAAAGTAAGGCCCTGGAGCAATTCAAATCAGGGCAACCCTTATTTGGGAAAGAGG
>JBCCSU010000360.1:0-4163 GCA_039199635.1 Bacteroidota bacterium
AAAACGATTTTCATATCTGCTGTATAAGTGTTGCTGTTTGAACTAGTATAACGCTAAGTTTATGATCTCAAAACCAAGTCTGGTAAGAGAGAGTAACAGCCAATTTAAAATAAAGTGAGTAGTGTAGTCATTTCTTCGCTTTCTTTTAGTAAACGATCATAAGCTTCCTTATCAAATTTGAACAAAAAGGCTCCTTTTTTTGAGTCTCCTTTAAACTTTTCTTCTAATTTCTGCAAAATACCTAAAGACTGTATTCTACGCCTAAAGTTTCTATCATCTAATTTATGATCATAGATACTTTCGTAGAGACTCTGCAACTGTGGTAGGGTGAATTTAGGGGTCAGCAGGTTAAACCCTATAGGACGTAGCCTGGCTCTTACGCGTATTTGGCTAATGGCAGCTTGTACCATTTCCTTATGATCAAAAATAAGATCGGGATAGTTGGAGATAGGAAACCAGTGCGCGTTATGCTTTTTTATGAGTTCAATATCATAATCCTCCGTACGGATAAGGGCTGAATAGGCTACGGAGATTACCCTAGCACCTGGATCTCGGTGTTTCTTCCCAAACGCAGTGACCTGTTCTAAATATATTTCGTTTAAACCCGTGAGTTCATGTAAAATTCTTACTGGTGCCTGATCAAGATCTTCATCCGGGTTAACGAAACCTCCCATCAATGACCATTTTCCTTCTTCTGGTGCAAAACCTCTATGGATCAGTAGAATGTTAAGTTCATTAGCCGAAAAACCAAATATAATACAGTCAACGGCCAGTGTGAATTGATGTGCTTCATAATCCTGTTTCCCCATGAATGGAAAATTAGCTTAAATCCACTACTTTTTTTAAAAAATGTCATTTTAACATTTAAAATCCGTACATTCGTTTAAATGTAAAAAATACATTTATAATATGAGTGCAGAGAATTGTGTTATAGGCCTCGATTATGGTTCTGATTCAGTTCGTGCCATTTTAGTAGATACACGATCGGGAAAGACCATAGCAAGTCACGTGCATTGGTATCGGAGATGGAAGAGAGGCTTATATTGTGATCCTTCAAAAAATCAGTTTCGTCAGCATACGCGCGACCATCTGGAAGGTATGGAAGAAGTGATTGGTGCAGTAGTTAGGCGATCTGGATTGGCAAAAAATGCCATTAAAGGAATAGGTATCGATACTACAGGATCTTCGCCTGTACCGGTAGATCGAAACGGCGTTGCACTGTGTGAATTACCAGAGTTCACAGATAATCCTAATGCCATGGTTATCCTGTGGAAGGATCATACAGCGGTAAAGGACGCGAACGAAATAAATGAATTGGCTCGTCATTGGGGTGGGGTTGATTTCACGAAGTACTCAGGTGGAGTTTATTCTGCCGAATGGTTTTGGGCTAAGATTCTCAAAATTTATCGTGATGATGTTTCTGTTAAACATTCGGCTTATTCCTGGATGGAGCATTGTGATTATATGACCTACGTTCTTACCGGTAGAAACGGACTGGATGATTTTAAACGAAGCCGATGTGCAGCTGGTCACAAAGCAATGTGGCATGAAGACTGGGAAGGTCTGCCATCGGCCGATTTCTTAAGGCAATTGGACCCGGCCTTGGCAAACCTGAGAAGTAGGTTATATTCGGCTACCTATACCAGTGACTCTGCAGCCGGCATCATTGATACTGGTTGGGCTGATCATTTAGGATTATCTAAGGACGTAGTTATTAGTGTAGGTGTATTTGATGCCCACGCAGGTGCAGTTGGTGCTGAAGTGCGCGAGCGAACCTTAGTAAGGGTAATGGGAACGTCTACTTGTGATATCATGGTGAGTTCACCCGAACAAGTGGATGGTAAGCTCATTAAAGGAATTTGTGGACAGGTTAACGGTTCCGTAATACCAGGTATGGTAGGACTCGAAGCGGGTCAATCAGGTTTCGGAGATGTACTGGCTTGGTTTAGAGATGTACTTGCCTGGCCGCTTCAAATGCCATCTCTTGGAATGACCGCAGAAGAAATTGAGCGAGCCAAAGATGAATTAATGACTACTTTATCGGCGAAAGCTGCTCAAAAACCTATTGCGGAGAATTCTCCTGTAGCTCTTGATTGGATCAATGGCCGTAGAACACCTAATGCAGACCAAAACCTCCGGGCAGCCCTTATGAACATAGGTATAGGCACCGGAGCGCCTGAATTATTCCGGGCGCTAGTTGAGGCGATTTCTTTTGGGTCAAAAGCCATCGTTGAACGGTTCAAAAGGGAAGGTATAGCTATTGATTCTGTCGTAGGTATCGGTGGAGTGGCTAAAAAATCGGAGTTTGTCATGCAGACATTAGCCAGTGTATTAAATATACCCATCAAAGTGGCTGTATCGGAGCAAGCACCTGCGCTTGGAGCCGCTATGTATGCCTCTGTTGCTTCTGGTATTCACCCAAATCTACCCACGGCTATTAAGACCATGGGAAACGGTTTTGAGCGTACGTATCACCCTAAATCATCAGATGTGAAACCATACGAAAAGCTCTACGAGAAGTACCAATCTCTGGGAGCTTTTGTAGAAAGACAAACGACACTAATGTCAAAGTATCAAAAGATAAAACAGGCATGTTACGATGCCAATATGGAATTACCAAAGTTGGGTTTGGTAGTGTACACTTTTGGTAATGTGAGTGCAGTTGATAGGCATCAGAAAGCATTTGCCATTAAGCCGAGTGGTGTGCCTTATGAAGCATTATCGGTGGATGATATGGTAGTATTGGATTTCGATAATCAAGTGTTAGAAGGAGAGATGAGACCTTCTTCTGATACCAAGACTCACGCTTATCTGTATAAGACCTGGAAAAATATAGGAGGTATAGCGCATACGCACGCTACCTATTCTGTAGCCTGGGCGCAAGCTCAACTTGATATTCCCATCTTAGGAACTACGCATGCTGATCATTTGACTACAAATATCCCTTGTGCTGCCCCCATGAGCGATGAACTTATTTCAGGTAATTATGAGCACATGACAGGTCAGCAAATATTGGATTGTTTCAAGCAAAATAACTTGAACTACCAGGAAGTGGAGATGGTACTTATCGGGAACCATGGTCCTTTTACGTGGGGCGTAAATGCCGCAAAAGCAGTTTACAATAGTCGAGTATTAGAAGAATTAGCGAAAATGGCCTATTTAACCTTGCAGATCAATCCTGCGGCACCCAGGCTACAGGATTCATTGATCGCAAAACACTACGAAAGAAAACATGGGAAAAACGCCTACTACGGCCAGTCAAAATAGGGTTTATGCAAACAGATTTGAAGAAATATGAAGTATGGTTGGTTACAGGCAGTCAGCATCTTTATGGTGAAGAAACACTGAAAAACGTAGCTCATCATGCGCGGGAAATAGCCCAATCGATAGGCGAACAGGTACCAGTGACATTTCAATTCAGAACTGTGGTTACAACGCCTGATGAGGTACTTACCGTATGCCGTCAAGCCAATAATACCGATACCTGTATAGGATTGGTGATCTGGATGCACACCTTTAGTCCGGCAAAAATGTGGATCAATGGTTTGCAATTATTGGATAAACCGCTTGCTCATTTACATACGCAGTATCATGCTGAAATTCCATGGCTTGAGATCGACATGGATTTCATGAATGAGAACCAATCTGCACATGGGGATAGAGAGTTTGGCTTTCTAATGACCCGCTTACGAAAGAATCGGAAGGTCATTGTAGGGCACTGGCGAGATCAGGGAGTAGTAACGCAATTGACCAATTGGATGAGAGTAGCCATAGGCTGGCATATTTTTCAACATATGAAAGTAGCTAGAATAGGTGATAATATGAGAGAAGTAGCGGTAACGGAAGGCGACAAAGTAGAGGCGCAGATACGGTTTGGCTTTTCCGTTAATGGCTATGGTATAAGTGAGTTAGTAGCTAAAGTGAAACAGGTGACTGATCATGAAATAGATCAGTTGCTGCAGGAATACCAGGATCTATACCAGATCCGCGAAGAAGTAGCAAAAAGCCAGTCTTTGAGAGATGCCGCTCAAATTGAAATTGGGCTTAGAGCCTTTATGCGTCAGGGTGGTTTCGAGGCATTTACGGATACGTTTGAAAATCTAAACGGATTGAAACAATTGCCAGGCCTTGCCGTGCAGCGGCTTATGGCAGATGGATATGGG
>JBCCSU010000361.1:0-4099 GCA_039199635.1 Bacteroidota bacterium
ACCATGGTGGATACCTTGCCACTGGTGTTCTCCTGGCTTGCGAAGCTCATTGGTATTGGAGGCATCGGACAGAAGATAAAATCCATCATTGATCAGTTGCGAACCCCGGTGAATAAGGCCGTTGATTTTGTGATTAAGGGCGCTATGAAGCTGGGCAGTTCTGCTAGGAAAGCAGTAAAAAAAGGTGTTGGTAGCGTGAAGAAGAGAGTAAAGGGATGGTGGAAAAAGAGGAGGCCATTCACAACGAAGAGTGGTGAACAGCATACGTTTTATTTTGAGGGAGACGAAAGCAATCTGGTTCCGATGATGGCCAGCACGCCTACCAAGATTGAATTATTTGTTAATGGCGTGATCCAAATGCTTGAAGCAAGGATCAGAAATGGCCAAGTTTTGAATGGTTTCCAAAATGAGGCTTTATCCTCCGCACGAATGGCAAAGGAAGAATTGCGGGCTTTAATCACTGATGGGACAGACTACCACATTAATAAGTATGATCATTTATTGAGTCTGCTTGCCATAGTTGCTGATAAGAATATTAATGCAAGAAGGTCTTACCGTGAAATAAAGAATGAGCAGAACGATATTCCCAACGGGGAAATGACGTTCAACAATTCATATGTTAATGACTTATTGCTCATTTCCAGAATTAGAGCGTCTTTAAATGAGGATCTTGATCGCGAAAAAATCCATGGTGCTAAACGCCAAATTCGAATAAAAATATTTGAAGTTGATGAGTTCGAACGTAAATATAAGTCATGTGCACTAGAGTTTAGACGTGAAGTAGAAGATGAATTGGCGCGTTCTGAAAGAACATCCAGAAATTTTGTTCAATTAGCCAATCGCCTGTATTCTGAAAAACTTCAAATTATCAGAAGAGAAACAGGTAGGCGTTTAGTGACTATTCAAAATTATCTATACCAGGAGGATCTGGCTAGAGATTTTGCATTGGGAAGAGCAAATAATATGGGAGATGTTAGAAAAGGTATCCATGGGCCCGGATTTGATGACGCTTATGTAGCTAACGCCAGAATAGGGGGTAGTGGTGTTCTTCCGCAGGGAGAACATGTCTATAAGCGGAACCCGAGAATAAATCAGCAAGGCGGTGCACGTATAATTCCTGGAAAGAACCGAGATGCTCATCTCAGTGATGTCGACAAACGCAACGAACTACAGAAATTTGAAAATTCAAATAGTCCAATTAGAGTACCTCAGTTCATAAACTATCCCAGGGAAATTAGAGACGGTGGTAGAGTTTCAGCCTCAACAGCCCTTGGCGGTATGAATGCCAAGGCGTACGCATATATAACCGATGTAGCCGGATGGGAGAATATGGATTTCGAATGGTTACATATACGCGCTAATTCCTTAGGAGGTGCATCTAACGGAACCAATTTTGTTGTTGGAACCAAAGACACCAACACTCAAATGATTCCATACGAGGTTCATATCAAAAATGTCGCTCATATCCTATCAAATTCCTCATACTTTAAGAACTGGCAAATGCGAGTGAGATTTAATGCGGCAGGCAACAACGCTCAAAGTAATCATAAGGTGCAGCAAATAATAATTGAATGGGAAGTACAGAGCCCTGATAAGAAAACTACTTATGAAGGCAGCGCTACATTTTTACCTTTATACACTCAAACCAATATCAGCAAGCAAGAAATCGGCTGGATACAGGAAAAACTTGAAGAACAAAGGGACGAAATGAGGGAACCTGATGCTGAAATGGTGGATAAATTGGACTGATATTCGAGAATGTTAAACCTCTCCCTTCGTATCGATCCCCCGAATAGCTGGTATATCACTAATGATATTGTCTTGTGAGAAGGTAAGCATGCGCATTTTATAGACCACGGAGGGCACATATTTAGATCCCAACATCGAGTAGTAATTCATCATTTCACCAGCTGGGATTGAAAGCAGATCAAAATAGATCTGGTCGGCGCTTGGAAATAGCTTAGGCGTATTTTGTGGAGTGAACAGCGGCTTGTACTGAAAGAAATAAATGACGCCCGATATATACCGCAGAGCTTCTATGTAATGGTCTTTACTAAAAAAAGCTGAAAAGAGAATAGTAAGATTCACATTGACCGGAGGAGAATACTCCAGTAAGTTATTCCCGGAAGGTGATGTGCCGGAGGACGCCTTAAAAGTAGTGTCTTTATCTATGTAGATCAGTGAAACAATTATTTTATTCATTTCCGCCGCAATGCTACCATCCTGTTCTACTATATTCGATAGCATGGCTTTGTCTTCAATGGATTTGAACTGTGATCTGAGGTAATTATTCAATTCGTCAACGACAATGGGTAATACATTTTGGATCATGCTATTCAGTTGTTTGTGTCACGTATTAGATCCCGCTAGTTGCTTCACGGCCCATACTGTAAGCCGCATCAAATACACCCCGATAAAACCGATGAGTCCACCGAACAGCAGGAGAGCCATTTCCAGAACCTGCTCATCCTTGGTTGGCGGAGCTGGCTCTGGGATAAAGCCTACCAGATAGATAAATAAAAATGCCACAGGAATGGCGGTCATTAGGGCCAGGAAGAGGTATAAAAACTCTTTCGCTATTAGATCTTTCATCGTTATTTTAATTTTTTCCTGTGGCGCAAATAGATTGTACTCACCACGTATACGACTGATCCTCCGGCCAAAACACCATATACAAATCCGGTAAACCACCGATCTTCTGTTTTTGAATCGGACAGGAGAAACACCACAAATGCTGTGGCTAGTATCATGCCTGCGGCCAGTATGCCCCGGTACGCGTCGTTATGAAAAAATACCTCACGAACTCGCCAGTCCAAAAAAGATAGTAATACTCCAATAATAAAAAAGCAAAGGATTATCGCTAATGTGACGCCTATTATCTTTCTGTATCGCTGTAATGAATAGGTTATTCTGTAAGCCGGACCGCCATCATAATCCATCGCCTGTAGTGGGATCAAAGGACTTTTTCCGAAGGTTTCTTTAACCCCGTTCCAAATATCCGAGTCCACACCGCCATACCCGGGGCCCCACAAACCCACTCCACCCAATCGCTCCGCCTTAGCCCATCTATATTTTTTGTTCAGGCTTTCCACTTTTTCATACCATATCTCCTTTTGCTCCGCTGACTCACCAATTGTAATGACGGCGCTATTACCAATTTCATACGTGTTGTCGTTATCCATGAGACTGTACTGTGCAATGATGTCCTCATAGGGGATGTATTTTTCAAAGACCTCTTCCGGATCTGAAACCCCCCAAAGGGCCCCATACATAGGCATACTAATGATGATATTCCCGGCACTCAACCCCTGACAAATAAGCTTATTGACAATACCCTCTAAACTCTCATACGCCATAGAAGATACTGAAGAAATGGAGGCCGAGGGAACAGGGACGCTGGAAGAATTACCCGTGGCATACCCCTTTATTATAAAGGTATTGACCCAGGCTTTTAACTTTTCGATATCATAGGCGCTATGATCTGCGTTATAAGGGATCTGCAGCGTGATGATGGCGCTATCACCGAGTTTACTTCTCAGGCCATAGACAAAATTGCTAAACTCATCCCTCATGGAAGGACGAATACCGCTAAAATCAATATCGACGCCGTGTGCCTTCTTTTTCCTAATTAAAAACCGAACGCTGTCACTCAGTCGTTGCCAGGAGTTGTTATTGTTTTTTAATAAAATATCATTGTTTTTGTCTCCATAGCATGAAATGGTGAGCAATACTTTAACGTCGTGCTGCCTGGCAGAATCTATCAAACCTGTGGTCTTCCATGCATCGATTGCATCCGTACCTCTGTAGGTACCATCTTCGGGGTTTACGTCGTAAGAGAAAAATGCAATGGTAGAAAGTAAATGGTAGGGGTAGAATTTGTATGCCTCTGTCATCCAGTTGGGATGCCATGCCATTATCTCTATCCCTTCTTGTAGTCCAGGATCGTTCCTGTACCTTCCTTGATATGCCTTGGCAGTGGAATCATAAACAATCTCCTTTAAGTCCTTTACGCCTTTAAATGTGACCTTGCTACTGTCGCCGTACAGCGTTGCAAACAGGACTTTAAACTCCTGAAGTACTCCCTGCGATGGTATTTCTC
>JBCCSU010000362.1:0-4090 GCA_039199635.1 Bacteroidota bacterium
TATCACTCAGTTTCCTATTCCATCTTTTCGTCTGCTCCAGCCGCACTAGATACATGTTGTAGCAGGTTTTATAGATATAGGCTTTTTCACTGATCAGGTGATCAATCTTATCACCGATCAGTTTTTCTCTGAAATTCATTACGGCATCAATAAAGGTATCTTCCGCTTCTACCAGAGAAATATTGGTTTCACGGGTCAGCTTTCGGATACAATGAGCTGCACAAGATTCATATATCGCTTTAAGACCGGAATTATCTCCTTTTTTCAGTTGCTTGATTAGGTGGTTGAGTTCCTGTTGATCCACTTATTGATAAGAAATCCTCTTAAACGTAAACATAAAATTTTGTACGGAGGTGATGTTTACCTTTTGCAAATTTTCTTATAGGGTAGGCAAATAGTTCAAAAAATAAAACCAGGATACTCACTATGAATTTGCGAATAACGGTTATTGCTTTTTCATTCGTTGTAATTTCAATCGGGACTCAAGCCCAGGAACAAACTCAATTACCCATGCCAGAAGTCCCTCTGACACCCGAGGCTGCGGCTTTTGCCAAGTATGGGAATACACCAGTAAACCATTCAACAGGAGCTGTGAATCTTCAGATTCCAATTTACGACTTTAACTACAAGAGTTTTAGCATTCCACTTGGGTTGGCTTACACGGGATCTGGTTTCAAAGTAGATGAAATGGCAACTGAAGTAGGTCTAGGATGGACTTTACAGGGCAAGGGGATGGTTTCACAGAGCATAAGAGGCTTAAGAGATCAGTTTGACGGTTCGTCAGGTTACAACTCGGAAACTGAAATTTTTAATCTGATTGACTCGGATTTACTACCGGCGGCTAGTGGTCCGGGATATTACTATTGTCCGGAAAATGACTGTGGTAGTGGTCAATTTTTGGATAACGCGAAAAAGCCAACGAACCAAGACGATATCAGATTTGGGGATAAGGATGGAGAGCCAGATATATTTCACTTCAATTACCCTGGCGGGAGTGGAAAATTTTACATTAATAAGCAGGGAGAGCCAGTTACCATTGAATCGAGCAGAATTAAAATATCATTACCTAGCAACCCAGATAATCCGGGCCACCCGTCCAATAAATTTGTAATAACCAATGAGGTAGGTGTTGTATTCACTTTTGCAGCACACGAGAGAACTAAGACAGAAAACTCATGTGATAATGGAGCAAGCTGGTTTGATAACATTAGACTTATTGAAAATGACTACACCTCAAGCTATCATCTATCTTCTATTTGTCTTCCAGAGGGGGGGTGCATAAACTACGAATATGTTGACTACGAAAAAATCTATTATAATGGTCTATCTCAGACAGAATATGCCAAAGTAAGCCCAGACGGGCAACCAAAAGGAATTAGCACTTGCTTCAACAAGGTGAGTATAACAGAAGGTAAAAGGTTATCTAGAATTTATGCAGATAATAATACAGAGGTTGCATTTACATATACAGGGGATGCTCTAGAGAGAGTCGAAATCATAACAGATGGTGAAGTAACGAATTACTTCGATCTTAATTCTGCTTATATCAATGGTTATACACAAAATATTTCTGGTATCGAGGGCCAATACCTGGCGGCCGCTGGTAGCAGACTAATGCTGAATTCACTCCAGGAAAAAGGGAAAACCCCTTACAAATTTAAATATGCGAGTCATCCAGACTACGGGAGTATCATTCTTCCTTCAGCCTTAACTTATGCCCGGGATCATTGGGGGTACTTTAATGGTCATATTGATAATACTTCTTTAATACCTTCTGGGGTATATATAGGTTATTCTATGGGTGACGCTAATAGGTCGCCAAGCGCTACTCATATGGAAGCGAGTATGCTAAAAGACGTAACCTATCCCACAGGCGGTACTACGCATTACACTTATGAACCACATCAACGCGATGTCATTTTAGAACCTGATCAGGCGGGGTGCACCCAAACTATTGAAACCAGTACCGGAAGTTGGAGCTCCGTAGGTAATCAAGGGCCAATTACGTATGAATTTACCATTCCAGAAGGAGCTTACGACATATGGGCTAATTATTCGTCTAATGTTCCTTATGAGAATACTATACAAGTAGATCCTGTACACGGAGAGCCATTTAGTCAGTGTGTGATCTTAAGTCAACAGGCTTTTACCGGTAATTCATTTAATCAGGCCATTGATTTACCCCCGGGTACTCACCAGTTAAGGTTGTGGACTAACGGCGTGACAGGTGATTTGGATCAAGATGGTAATCCTATTCCGGTAAGTACTTCAATAACTATTAGCTGGAAAGAAGTAATTACAACCTGTCCCGGAACGATTGAGGATCAGATTCTGACTCTGGTTTATGGTGGTGTTCGATTGAAAACTCAGTCTTCCTACCCCAGAGCTACCACTGATCCAAGTGAAGGAATTCATAAAACATATGAATATGGTGATGCAATAACTAATAACGATATCTACATTAAAGTAAGCGGCCTGTACAAAATTGAACTGGGCCTCTACTATTTTCCTACCTATGCACCCTACCTTGAAGTTGGAATCTCACCTTGTAGTCTGGATGGTGGCGTCGAACCTTATTTTGGCTCTTCGGGAACACACTATATAAAGTACAATTCAGTGGGTTCTCAGTCCAGGAACCCTTTGGGGTTTTCGAATGGCGAAACTATGTACTATGGGATTGTCAGTGAGATAGACGGATTACTGCCCGAAGGATTTATAGAGGAGAATCCACCGGGTTCTGATTTTGAAAACCCTACTATTAATGGGAAGCGTGAGTTTGTCTTTAGCAATTCTAATAATGAAAGACGGGGGCTGAATTTTATTTATTCTGAAGACGATTACAGTCATTTGAATGGTACTCTAAAAGCCGAACGTCTTTACTCTTACAATGAAAATTCTGGTTATCAGATAGTTCATGAAAAACGCTACCACTATTCATTCCACAACACCAAATTTGGCTTAAACAATACTAACTATGGGGACATATGGGCGCTAAAAGCTGTGGTGTCTCATCCGTCATTCAGAAAGGTAGAAAGTGGTCAATTTGAGGATGAAGATATTATTGACGGCGAGGAAATTGTTGGTAATTCCGTTTGCAAAGGTGTAGTTCCGCGATATAAGAACACGTTTTACAAGGTCTTTTCTATTTGGAAGACACTCGATTTTGTGGAAGAAATTGACCACGAACGTAATATGTCAATCCGTACTACCCACTCGTATAGCGACACATATCTTCATCTGCTAAAAACGAATAAGCAAAATAACTCTTACAGCGAAGTTCAACGATTTGTCTATCCAACTTCGATAGGATCAAGCCATTCATTTTTGGTCACAAAAAATATAATCAGCCAACCTATCTGGGCGGTGACAGAATATAACGGAATACTAACATCCGTACTGCGTAACAACTTTGAAAATGACAACGGCCGAGTTCGACTAACTGGTGTAGACATAGCTCAATTGGATGAGTTTATATCCAGCGGATTAATGTCACTAGAAACCATAATTAATGATAAAGGCCGAAGTCAATATTTCAGATACAATGAATTTGGTAACGTTATCGAGCATGAACGGGACGATGAATTCAATGCTTATATATGGATGTCAAACAACAGAGAGCTAGTTGCTACCATTGAAAATGCCAGGGCTAGTGAGGTTTTCTATGAAAGTTTTGAGAATAACGGTACTCAAGGTCAGTCCAAAACCGGTGCCAAGTATTTAAGTTCCGGCAGTTATAATATTTCGAATCCTCCCTCGGGATCAAATCTGAAGATGAGCTATTGGTACTGGTCAGGTGGAAAATGGAATTACAGCGGTGAATTGGATTTCAGTCCTACGATTAATAGTTCAGGCAGCCGATTGGACGAAATTAGAGTGTACCCGGAGCACGGACGCATGACCACCTACACGTATGAATCAGGTATTGGCATTTCCTCGATAACTGATCCCAACGGTGTTACTCAATACTTCAGCTATGACGCTGCCAATCGCCTAAGTAAAGTAAGCGATAATGACCGTAATCTACTTCAACACACCGAATACAAGTATCAAACTCAGAACTAATTGACACATGAAATCGCTTTGTATTAAA
>JBCCSU010000363.1:0-4046 GCA_039199635.1 Bacteroidota bacterium
AAGGTTCATTTTTTAATGTTGGACAATACATCGAATTCATCTGTCTGATCGAAAATGAATCTAGGGAATTAAGATTTGATCCTATTACAAATTGTAGTCCTTCTTTTGCTCCTGAATCATATTCTTATAGGCGATACTCCATAAATGGTACCGTAATAGAAAAGAACTCAGACAGGATAGTTATTGAAGCAATTACCCTCTACAACAATTTAGGTGACTATGATAACGGTTTATGTGATGGTGTAAATGCCAGTAATTGTAGGTCTTGCACGCGTATAGAAGGCACAAAGAGCTTTTTGGCTGGCAATATGTTGATAGGTGAGGAGAATGGTGATATACTGGGTGGTGGCCTAAGAGTGAAAGCTTTGACTATCGATGACCGAACCATGAAGAGGTCAACAACATATGATTACAATATTAATGGACATACCAGTGGAGTTACCTCCTACGAACCCAAAAAAATGGAGACCGTCATATTAGAAAATGGAGAAAAGTTGAATGTTCGTGATCTTTCCACAGTCAACCCTGATCGTAGAGAAGCTGTAAAAGATTATCTAAGTGTAATATTTGGAAAAATGGCATCACGTATTCTT
The DNA here is from genome assembly GCA_039199635.1 of Bacteroidota bacterium. Classification (GTDB taxonomy): domain Bacteria; phylum Bacteroidota; class Bacteroidia; order Cytophagales; family Cyclobacteriaceae; genus Fulvivirga. The sequence continues at coordinate 594 of JBCCSU010000363.1, forward strand.
ACTATTAGTAGGGATATACCTGGTCCAGGAGTTTATTATAGTTTGGTAACAGTACGGGAGGAAATAGACCGGGAAGGTACAACTACACAATTGCCCTCTTATTCTGAATTTGAATTTCAGGTTTTTAACCCGAATCAGATAGGCATTGTTCGCGCTCACGAAATTGATGACCGGCCAGGAGCTGGGGGAACGGACGCCAATACCGGACAGGTATTTCAAGCTAGTCTTTCTAATAAGGTTACGATGAAAGACTTTTCATCACAGCTTGGAAAGCTGAAGCGTATGACGCTCTATGATGAAAATGGTAACAAGATGACTGAAACCATTAACCATTATTTACACGACACCTACGATCAGGATTTTGTTGATGCTAACGGTCTTGGGTCCATTTTTGAAGCCTATGAGCAATTTTATATTCCTGAATTAGACAGTAGGTTTGATAATCAGGGTGTGGTTCATGAAACATTTGCCAATGCAAGATTTGTGAAACAGGGTGAGGACGGTCTACTGAGTAGTACAGTCAATCCAAATGAATTTTATGCTGTAGGAGTTATAAGTAAAAGGGAAAGATATCCTGCCATTCCTACTGGAGTAACTACTATTAACCATAAGACTGGAGTGTCAGCCACTACTTCTAACCTTGGGTTTGATTATTACTCTGGTATGCCCACAAAAACGCTAAAATCCGATAGTTACGGAAACCATTATCTGTCTGAAACCACTCCAGCGTATAAGGTTTATCCTGAAATGGGCCTTGCAATAAACTTTGGAGCTAATATGCTAACACAAGAGGCGTATTCATCTACTTACAAGGTGGATGATATTGGCTCCCTGAATCCAACGGGCTTGGTACATGCATCGGCACAGACTTGGAGTAGGAAAGTGGAAGAGCTGGGGAACCATCGTATTATTGACGTAATGAGTTATGAACAAAATAGTGGAAACCCATATGCTCTGGATGCTGGAGGACCTCAGATATTCAAGGCAGGAGATATATTTAGGTTCAGAATGGATGGGTTCAATTTCAAGTGCCTTGTTACAGGGGTTCAGGGGTCTAACGCTACTAGCTGGTTGTATTACTTGAAATTTCTGGGTCTTACACCTGCTTTTTCTTCCGGAACAATGACCAGTATTGAGCGGCTTGGAGTCTACAGGAAACATAAGTCTTATAGCTTTATTGGAAACGAGAACCTTGAACATGACGGTCTTTTCAATTACGATACTTATACCGCTAACCCTTTTGATTATTGGGGTCATGATGACGAGCCTGCAACAGCGCTATGGCAGAAAAATAGTGAGGTCAAGCTATATGACGTTCATTCTCACGCGTTGGAAGCCATTGACGTTAATGGTAATTATGCTTCGACACAAATGGATAAAAAGCAAGAAAAGGTGCTGGCTACAGTAGCTAACGCTAATTATGAGGAGTTTATTTATTCGGGTGCTGAAAACTGGGACGGTGTAAGTTTTGCACGTAATGTACAGGTAGGAAGAGGTACTGTTGTTCCAGTAAGTCACACTGGGGCTTCATCCGTAAGAATTGAGGCAGGTGAAACAGGACTTCTTTTCACTGTGGATGCGCTTACACGAGGTAGGACCTACCGAATCAGTGTATGGACCGACTCTCCGAACGGAAGACTGGTGTATCGTGTCGGGAGTGGTGGTGGATTCTTTGAGCTTCCAGACCAATATAGTGCAGAAAGACAGGCGAATGGATGGTACCTTTTACAGGCCGATTTTGTATCTCCATTTGGGGAAGGAGACGGGGTATTTTATACTTTCTATTGCCAAAGTAATGTGGGTACGGCTCACTTCGATGATTTACGCTTCCATCCGATTGACGCCACCATGACCAGCTATGTCTATAATGAGTGGGGCGAATTGGAATATATCCTGGATGCAAATAATATCTACACCAAGTATGAGTACGATGCCATGGGGAGATTGGCGAAAACATTTAGGGAGACATTTGAGCATGACGCAGTGTGGGCATCAAATGTAGATTATCATTATAAAAGTGATCAGAACCTGACCTTTCAAGGTGATGTGGCCTTCAGCCGCCTGGATTATAATACCTATAATCTACGGGTTGATTTTGATACACAAGGTTCAGGAGATTACTCATCGGTTTGGAACATAGGCGGAACAACGTTCAACAGGTCCGGAAATTCAATATCTTATGACGTTTCTTCTGAAGGAAACAAAGATGTGATTGTGCAGATTACCGATAATAATTCAGGGTTAAGTTTTATGGCCTATGATAGAATCTATTTCGATATCTGCCCGACTCCGGGAACGACTCTAGGCTCTTATTGCGAAGTCGATAGTGATGGTTGCTACACCACATGGGTAATAACGAGAAAGGCCGATGGCCTCTGCGGTGAATACCTGGAAAGAGAAAATGATGATACAGTTTGTAATAATAACGGAAACCTCAGTTGTGCTCAATAAACATATGCTACGAATAAAAATTATTTGCCCGGTTATCATCATGTTGATGGTTTCTACATTGGTAGGCGCTCAGTCTTTATCAATTACACCGACCGGCGGGAATACAGTTTGTATGAATCAAGACTATAACTATACTGCCAATATCAGCGGTTACACAGATAATGTATCGTCTTGTATCACTTTTTTTTGGACTGTAAGTGGTGGGTCATTTGTTGGCTCTTCTAATTCAAGGTCCGTTACGGTGAGGTGGTCTGGTAACGGAACGTTGACAGCCAATGCCGAAGTGACGGATGGTGATTTGGCTGGCGGTTGTGACTTTGCTTTTTTTCCGCTTGCCACTAAATCAGTTACAATGGGTTCGAGCGCCAGTGGTAGTTTATCGGCTTCATCTTCACACTCAGGTATCTTTTGTCCTGGTGACAATGCCAATCTAACAGCTTCAGTATCAGGAGACGCAAATTATTTGGGATGGTATAACGAATCAAACGTTAGAATTACCACAAGCCCAAATTTACCGGTAAGCGTTCCCGGAACATATACAGCCAAAGCCCAATTATCCTCGTCTTGCGTTAATGAAACTCTAACAAGAAATATCTATTTAAACGGACCAGATGCGAATTACAATTTGGGTACGACCATCGGTGACCGGGTTGTCTACAAAAATGTAGAGAATGCAGGTGCCATTGAAGTAGTTGGCAGCAATGCACCAGTAGATTTTTGGGAGAAAAGGGAAGCGTCAGGGAACTGGAACAATATAGGCAATTCGGGTTCTTACATGTTTGCTTACAATGAATCATTTACACAACAAACACAATACCGTGCAAAAGTCAGCAAGTCCTGCCCAACGGAACCCGACCAATATCTAAACATCGCTACAATTTCAGTAATAGAATTAATACCGGATAAAAATTCGATATCAGCATTTTCATTGGATGAGAATCAAGAGAGGGTTGGAGAATCTGTAAGTTATTTTGATGATAGTGGTCAACTTGAACAAACGCA
>JBCCSU010000364.1:0-4043 GCA_039199635.1 Bacteroidota bacterium
CCAGTAAAAGGGATGTTGTTTTTCGGGAGGTGCGGTTTCAAGGAATTCCAGCTTCGCCTGGCGGAGCGCCTCACTTTTGGTCATCCCCGATTTAAGATTTTGATAAAAAAACTGCATAAGTTGACTCGTTGACTGGTCATCGACTTGCCAATAAGACATGATAACACTTTTCGTACCCGCATAAAAAAAGCTACGAGCTAAACTTAAAGTACCTTCACCATTAATAAATTCACCAACGCCCGTTTTACAAGCGCTAAGTACCACTAAGTCGGTTTCGATTTCCATACCCAAAAGTTCTTGTGTAAAAAGATATGGCGAATCATTAGAATCTTCCAGACTACTAAAAGCTAATCTTGACTTCATTGGATCTTTATCATCTACTATGCCGTGGCCTGCGAAATGAACTATGCTATACTTTTTCTGATTGTCCTTAAACATATCTTTAGTGGCATTATCCCCTGTCATTGTCATCACATCGAAATAACTCTTAATTCCATTGATTTCGTTCGCAGTCCAATTTAAAGCTGTAAGATCATCTCCTCTAATTTGCTTGTCACTCCCTTCATAATTATCGTACTCCGGAGCAAAGGCTAGTACCTTATATTTACTTGGAGACGTCCGTTTCCCAGTATTTAAAAGTAGCGCCACTGAATTAGTATAAGACAAATTTGTATTCTCTAATACATAAGAACCTTTTGAATCAGAAAGCAACTCAAATGGGAGTTGGTTCAAAATACCATCAGCCGCAATAATAACGTCACGATTTCTTATTCGTTCTTCATAAAGACTCAGAATTAAACCATAGAGATCATTCTTGTTATCAAAACCATGTTCACCTGGAGAACTCAAGCCGGAATAGAATAAACCTAACCTATCTTGAAAGCCAGAATCAATATTCACCCGATTTAGCTCTAATTCATGGCCATCAATTAGTAGTGAATACAAAGCATCCGAAGCAAGGAAATATTCCAGAATCAGTTTCTTACTTTTTGTGCTCAAATCAATAGCTTGGTCCAAAGTCGGGACAAATGATTTAAACTTTAATTCAAAAAATTGTGGATCCGTTTTTTCAATGGTATCCATTACATTGGTATAGTCACGTTCAAGTTGAAATAATTCATCACTACTACTCTGCTCAGAACTTTTTATGCTAGCAATTTGGGCTCGTAACATCTTCTCCTTGTCAAGAATTTTGTCGTCAACGCGAGAAATGTCGAGCTTATTCATTTTGAAAACATTTCTCCGCAAAATATTGGACTTAAAGTACTCTATATCATGAAATATAGCGTAGGCCCATTTCCTCTTTTCATCAACATCAGCTACTGATTTATATTTAACGTAGTCTAGTTCTATCCCTAAAGGATAAGCCTTTTCCAGAATTTTTATAACTGCCAATTGAGAATCGATAAATCTGATACTATTAAAATAATATGAAGCGAGATCCTGCATCTGTCGGAATACCAACAACCCTTCTTCCAATAGTTCATCCGACGGATTCTGTTTGTACGATTCAACCATAACCTTAAGTTTGAATTGCAACAAGTCCGTCAGATCGGCTATATTGACGATTTTAGCATAAATGGAATCATGTAAAACAGACCCGGGCAAATTCAGTTCTATGGCTGAGTCCACATACTCTTTTGCTTTGGCAAAATATTTTCTAGAGAAATTTAGCTTGGCTAGATTGAACACTGCTCTCGATTCGAAATAATTGAATCTGGAAGAATTATGTGACTTCAAGAGTTTAACGGCCTTATTTAGATAAAATTCGGCCGAGTCGTATTGTTCCGTAAGAGTATAGACCATACCCAAACCATTGTAGCTCGATACGGTTTGACGATGATTTTCCGGTAGTGTCTTTAATCGTATGCCTAAGGCCTTTCTATGGTAGTAGAGACTGCTATCGTAACTTTCTAAATTCATTTTGGTGAAAGCCAAGTTATTATAAGAGATGGCAATTTTTGGATGATCCGGACTTAGAACTTCACGATATAGCAGCAAACATCTGTCGTACTCCTTAAGCGCTTCGTCATAATTCTCCATGTAAAAATGAGCTACAGCTATGCTATTATGGATGTTAGCAAGCTCCAATGGCTCCGGATAGGCTGCATTCATAATTCGAAGGCTCTCTTTGTAGTGACGAAGCGCCTGTATATAATCGCGATCACGTTGAAATAGGATGCCTAGATCCAGATACATACTTGAAAGATTCATCGAATCCGGTTGATCTAAACTTTCTGTAATCGCAATAGCCTTTTCCATATAGCCAAAGGCCTGATCTCGCACCGATATAATTTCGTAGTATATAGCCAGATGAGTGTAAATAGCCGCCTTTCTCGCCATAATCACATCATCACCATCCGGAAAATCAGTTAACAGCGAATCGATGGTCTGCTTTAATAGTTCCAAGCGATTTTGAGAGCTGAAAAGGTCGAGTAGGTTGATGGCCTGACCCAGAGAACGGGCAATGCTGTCTTCATCATAATACGCTTGGGTAGCTTTACGATAATAAAACTCTGCACTGTCCCATTGAGAATCCGCATAATACTTGTCTCCAAGATCCGCAAAAGTGCCACCATTTTGACTCAAAACGGGGCTTGCTGTTAAGAACAATCCCGTAATAAAGTAGCTAGCAAGTCTTTCCTTTAAGTTCATGAATGGTTCGTTTTAAATAAACATAGTACAAATTGTGGAATCTAACTAATGACCATTTTTAGTTGAAAACTAAAGCACTTATACCCCTAGCAATTCATTGTCACCATACTAATTTCTATATGTCGTTCTTGAACAAAACAGACCGCGCAAGCTAAAAAGGTACGCTATAAGCATGAAAATAGAAGCCTTAAACTATTTTACAATCCGAAATCCCGTCTTAAACACTACAGGACTACTGTACACCCCATCGCGGTTTTCATGAAGAAAATTATAGGTGATTACCGTTTGAAACTGAAGTCGTTTGGCAATACGAAACTCCCTCCCTATTCCCAACAGGAACGTCTGGGTCCAGGATCTTTCTGATTGGTCTTGAGCCATTTCCATTCTACTGATATTCTCACCTTCGGCGTAACCAAAAAAGTTTTTAAATACCATGTGACGGAGATAGAAACTATATCCGTAAGTGCGGTCGTTACCTGTTTTGGACTTCCTACCTTTAATTGGACAGTTAAGAAGAGCCTGTAAGCCCTATTAATTACATTAGAGTTATGCAAAAGAGATACTATACCAAAGAGTTTAAACTTAATGCTATTGACTTGGCCAACCAAAGAGAAAATGTGAGCCAGGTAGCATCAGAATTGGGCATCAGGGCGGATATGCTAAGAAGGTGGAAAAAGGAGTATGAGAAAGATAAAAGCGAAGCTTTTTCTGGCTCTGGCCATATGACCAAACCTAAGGATAAGAAACTCAGTGAAATTCAAGCGTTGAAGAAACGGGTCAAGGAATTGGAGTTGGAAAGGGATATCTTAAAAAAGGCCGTGGGCATCTTCTCCAAGAGCGACAGGACAAATACCAGTTCATTATGAAATATGCGCAACGATTCCCTGTTGAGAAGATGTGTCGATTGCTGAAAATAAGTACCAGCAGTTATTACTATTGGCTTAAAAAACCTGAACCTAACCGCCAAATTGAAAATAGAAAACTTCTTCAGGCTATCGCAGCCATAGCGCAAATGAGTAGGCATACCTACGGAAGTCCACGGATATGGGCAGAGCTTCGAGCTCAAGGGTACAATGTATCTAAGCGAAGAGTGGCTCGACTCATGAAAGAAAATGGGATTTATGCCGCCACCAAAAGGAAATTCAAAGTAACCACAAACTCTAAACATACCTATTCAATCGCTCTTAACCTCCTGAAACAACGCTTTATGACCAGTCGAAAAGCGCAAGTATGGGTTAGTGATATAATGGAGTTCCCACTATTTTTAGGACAAATTTGAACAGCCCTAAGCGACATATTTTAGTGTGTTAATAGAGCGACTACTTTAAAAAAGAATTCCAAACCGAAGATCAAGGTTGTCCGCTACATGGCCATGTGCCTTAAGAGAA
>JBCCSU010000365.1:0-4040 GCA_039199635.1 Bacteroidota bacterium
CTATTATCAGCAAAGTACTTCAGCACATCCGCTTCTTTTTGCGTGAGCGTTTGTGCAGCGCCTGATTTAATTAGTTGAAGATTTTCATAATCGAACAGAAACTCACCAAGCTGGTATTTATTTAGAGAGGTTTGCTGATTTGTTCGTTTTAAGAACACATTAATTCTAAAAACGAGCTCCTCCATACTAAAAGGTTTGGTTATATAATCATCCCCTCCTGACTTAAAGCCCTCCAGTTTATCTTCTTGCATGGCCTTAGCGGTAAGAAACAAGATCGGAGTTTGTTGGTCCATTTCTCTGATCTCGGTAGCCAGGTGAAAGCCATCTTTTTGAGGAAGCATCACATCAAGTAGGCAAATATTGTAAGGCTTATTCTTGTAAAAATTAAGTCCTTCCTGCCCATTTTTGACCCAGTCCACCTTAAAGCCGCGTAGTTCTAGATTGTCCTTGACCACGAAACCAAGGCTCTCATCATCTTCCACAAGTAGAATGGCTATTTCTGGGTTCATATTGTGACCGTAAATGTAGTACCTTGATTTTTTATACTACTAACTGAAATATCTCCTCCGTGCGCTTTCAGCACTTGTTTGACGTAACTAAGACCTAATCCAAAGCCTTTTACATTATGTACATTTCCGGTGGGCACACGATAAAATTTATCGAAAATACGCTTCTGTTGATCCTCTGCTATACCTATCCCCTGATCAGTAACCTTCATGACCACCTTATTTCCCATTTCAGAACTAGTGATCTCTATCTCAGAAGAGCCTCCTCTATATTTTACAGCATTGTCCAATAAATTAAACATGACATTGGATAAATGAAGTTTATCTCCTTCAACGGTGTCATTTTTGGCCTGCAGGTTTGTTTTAAATGTTATGCTATTGTTAGAATCAAATGTTCGAATAGCCGATTTTATGATAGTATTTAAGCTTAATTTTTCCTTTTTTAACTCTAGTTCACTGTTATTGGATCGGGCCATCTGAAGGACACGCTCTACCTGGTTCTTCAGTCTTGAATTTTCATTGGAAATGATGCTAGCATAATTACTGAGCCGTTCCGGTTGCTCAATGATTTTCGGATCTTTTAATACTTCTGTAGATAAAGCGATTGTGGATATAGGAGTTTTAAACTCGTGCGTCATATTGTTGATAAAATCACGCTGGATCTCTGAAAGCCTTTTTTGTTTGAGAATTACGAACATCGCATAGGCAAAAAATATCATGACCAGCACCAGTACGAGGGATGAAAAAATCCAGATGCTCATTCTATCGGTAATGATAGATGCTTTATCTGGAAACTGAACTCCGAAATAGTAGCTCTGGTTTTCCCACTTCGGAAGTACCTTGTCAGCGCCGGCCTCATCACTTTTACTTTGAAAACTCACATAATTACCATACACCATTTTATCACTGGCGCAATCATAAATACCGTATTCGAAATCCGCAGAAATACTCCTTTTTTCAAATTCCGTTTTTAGCAGGTTCTCAAGCAAGTTAGCATCTACTTCATTGTTAATCATGACCACGTAATAGTTTGTGCTTAACTGCTTTATCGGATTGGCTGCTGGCGCACTGGTTTCACTCAGGTCAAAGAATTGATTGGCTACATTGAAAAGTGCGGTGTTTACCTCTCGGTTAAAGAGTTCTTCCTCCGTATCGAATGCTTTATTGAACCAATATACCTGAACCCCGGCAATGCCAATAATGCTCACTACGGCAAGTAAAATAAGACCACGTATTGCATTTCTTTTCATGGTAAAACTAGAATAACACTTGAAAATAGGAATTTTAGCCACGGCGATACGTGATTTTAACAGGTCATTAACAAATTTGAATGGTACTGATATTTTTACATTCTTAATCTTCAAATTCTATATTTGCGAAAATTGAGCCGATGAAATATCTGATTTTACTTGCCGCTGTAGTTTTAGGATCTTGCTCTGTTAAAGTGCATTACGATGATTCATTATTTGAGCAGAGTAAGGGTATGGGGCTTTTGGAAAATGATGATATTAATGAAGCTTCAGGGCTGGAAGCTAGTCAGGTCAACCCCGGTTTGCTCTGGACGCACAATGACAGCGGTGATACTTCCAGATTATTCCTGATCCGGGAAAATGGTGAAAGCGTTAAGGAGTTTTACCTGAAAGGTATTAAAAGTAGAGACTGGGAGGACATTGGGGTTGGTCCCGGGCCGGAAGAAAATTCCAGCTATGTCTATGTAGCAGAAATAGGAGACAATCGGGCCATCTATGAAGATAAGTATATCTACCGCTTTAAAGAGCCGCAAAAGAACGCTAGCACTTTAATCGAGGAGTTTGACATTATTGAATTTCGATACCCTAATGGAAACAGAGATGCCGAGTGTTTAATGGTTGATCCATCCACTAAGGACCTGTACATTATTTCCAAGCGCGAACAAAGTGTTAATGTTTACCAGATGCCCTATCCACAAAGAAGTGATACGGTTAATACTTTAATCACATTGGGTACTATTCCTTACCATAAAATAATAGCCGGCGATATCTCAGCAGACGGAACGGAGATCATCTTAAAAACGTATGATGAGATTCTGTACTGGAAAAGAGATACTAAAGAACCCGTTTACGAGGTTCTATCGAAACCGGCCACTTTCATTCCTTATGTGCGTGAGCCGCAGGGGGAAGCTATGGCCTGGAAATATGATGGTAGCGGCTTTTATACGTTAAGTGAGGAGCCGGATGAAATAGAAGCTCAGGTTTATTTCTACAAAAGAAAATAATCAGCTTTCTCTTCCGATAAGTGCTTCAGCGAACTCTCGTAATAGAGACTTACGATTTAAAGGAGCCTCTAGCTTTCTTAATGAGCTGAACCCGGATTCAAAATATTCATTCATTTTGCCCTCCGCGAGCTGTTTTATGCCCAAACGATTATAGATTTCCGTTACGGCATTTACTTTTTCCGCAGCATTAAAGCTCTCTAAACTCAGCCAGTGATTTAACTCTTTCGCCGTTTCATCGGTTGCGAGCTCCTTTGCCTTGATCAATAGGAAAGTTTTTTTATTGGCAATGATATCTCCACCCACCTGTTTACCGAATTTCTCCTTGTCTGCATAAACATCCAGCAGGTCATCTTTCAGTTGAAAGCCTATGCCGATGTCGACACCGAAATTATAAAGTGCTTTTCGATCAGCCTTTTCCGCTCCAGCCAATAACGCTCCCAAATTAAGGCTGGTTCCTAATAAGACGGCAGTCTTGAGTTTTATCATTTCGATATACTCCTCTTCAGATACCTTATCTCGGGTTTCAAAAAGCATATCTATCTGTTGCCCTTCACACACTTCTGCAGCACATTGATTGAACAGTTTCAACGCTTTTAGCAAATATTTTTTATCTGTGTTCAACAGTAGATCATAAGCTTTCACTAACATTACATCCCCGGAGAGTATAGCAGTATTACTATTCCATTTTTCATGGACAGTAGCCTTGCCTCTCCTAAGTGGCGCTTCATCCATGATATCATCGTGCATCAGGGTAAAATTATGAAACACCTCAATGGCCAAGGCCTGGTCAATGACCTTAGAAGGCTGATCTTGAAACATGTAGTAGCCTAATAATGTAAGTACCGGCCTCAACCGCTTACCACCTAAGGCCATTAAATATGAAATTGGTTCGTAAAGTTCAGGCGGGCGCTTTCCGTATTTATGGTTAGAAATACGTTCTTCAATCAGCTCTTGCAACCGGGAAATAGACTGATGCATATTTATTACTCGTAAAAGAATTTATCCTTTTCATCAACAAATTCGAGGTCAAGTGGTCTACGGTTAAGATCAGTATTTTTTACTGCTACGTTAACATTATCTCCAAGGGTAAACATCTTTTTGTTGCTCCTGCCGATGACTCTGTAGTTATCTTCGTCAAATTCATAATAATCACCCTTAAGATCTGCCAAACGGACCATTCCCTCACATTTCGTTTCGGTGATTTCTACAAAAATACCCCACTCCGTTACGCCTGAGATTACTCCCTCAAACACTTTGTCTTCCACATTTTGCATGAATTC
>JBCCSU010000366.1:0-4018 GCA_039199635.1 Bacteroidota bacterium
GATGCCTATAACACTTTTCAACTGAGGCTCAGCTATACTTTCCTTGACGGACGACTTAGAGTAACCCGTGACGGGGGCTTTACCAATCAACAAAATAGAACGGATATCAATAGCATAGCAGGTGACTGGACAGTGGAATACTTACTTACTCCGGACGGAAAGTTTAAAGCTAAAATGTACAATAGAACAAATTATAACCCGGTTAACCTCACTGAAGAAACACAGAACACCACTACAACGGGGTTCAGCCTTATACACACACAAAATTTCAATGAGATAAAAGAGCTTTTTCAACGTTCAAGAAATAAAGTTAACAGTAGCCCGTCGCCAGAGTAACCCACCGCAGACCAAGTAATTCTTCAAGCACACCGAACACATTCAATTAATGGGAAATTAAAATTTCACATTCCGTATTGGCCATTTCATTTTTTTACTATATTGATAAACATAAATTAAACACTTGAATTATGGATTTAAATGCGTTTATGAAAGCATACGCCGATGAAATTGGCGGCACATATTCAGAGTATGATGGAGCCACTTCAATAATTATAGTGCCTTTGCCTGACGAAAGATTTCAGACTGTGCTCGGAACAGTAAAACTGAGTAAGCGTTTTAACAGACACTTAATTGAATTCTCATCGAAGGTTTGCGCGTTTAATTCCAGTATAGATCTTAAGGATCTCTTAATGGAGAATACGAATCTTAATCATGCCAAATTTGCGATCTCCGATGATTTCATCCAGGTTGAGGACTCGTGTTTTGTTGAAACAGCTACAGAGGATCTAATTAAAGAGATTATTCAGGAAGTGGCGAATGTAGCCGACGAATATGAATTCAAATTAACTGGGGTAGATGTACACTAAGTAGTATCAAGTTCAATTTCATATTATCTATCTTTACAGAGTAAGTGTCTTGTCGCTCCCGTTCCAATAGTTATCGTGAACGGGGGAGGAAAGTCCGGGCAGCATAGAGTATCGTACTTCCTAACAGGAAGGTCTCGGCCTAGCTGAGAACAGATAGTGCCACAGAAAACAAACTACCCCCGACTTAGTCGAGGGAAAAGGTGAAAAGGTGGGGTAAGAGCCCACCGTGTTCCGAGTGATCGGAATAGCAGGGTAAACCTTACGAGCTGAAAGGCCAAATAAGTCGTGCTTTCTTTGATGAAGGGCTACTCGCTCAAACGCTTTAGTGTGGCACGATGGGTGGGCTGATTGATCCCAATAGTGATGTTGGGACTAGAGAAATGACAAGAACCCACTACTGTTGTGGGACAGAACCCGGCTTACAACTTGCTTTTTTAATCCGCCAGAGTAAAAACTGACGGATTTTTTATTGATTGAATAATAAGACATGCGTAAAGTACTGATTATAGATGACGAACAGAGTATACGAGATACTTTAAAGGAAATACTCGAATATGAAAAGTATGAGGTAAGCGAGGCCAAAAATGGTGAAGAAGGCCTTAAACTATTGACAAAGGAAAAATTTGACGTGGCTTTATGCGACATCAAAATGCCAAAAATGGACGGTTTGGAAGTCCTCGAAAAAGCCTTTGAAGAAGGGGTTGATACACCTTTTATCATGATAAGCGCCCATGGCACTATTGATACCGCGGTGGACGCAACCAAAAAAGGAGCTTTCGACTTCATTCAAAAACCGCCAGATTTAAACAGGCTTTTAGTTACTCTTAGAAATGCCATTGATAATGGCGCTTTAATTACGGAAACCAAAGTACTCAAGAAGAAGGTATCCAAAGGTTTTGATATTGTAGGCGAATCAGAAGCTATTATGGAAGTAAAGGAAACCATAGAAAAGGTAGCTCCTACAGAAGCCCGTGTATTGGTAACCGGCGAAAATGGCACAGGTAAAGAACTTGTCGCTCGCTGGATTCATGAAAAAAGCAACCGTTCGAAGGGCCAATTGGTTGAAGTAAACTGTGCTGCTATTCCTTCTGAGCTTATTGAAAGTGAACTTTTCGGTCATGAGAAAGGCTCATTTACGTCAGCAGTTAAGCAACGCATAGGTAAATTTGAACAAGCGAATGACGGCACGCTTTTTCTTGACGAAATTGGTGATATGAGTGTTTCGGCCCAGGCGAAAGTCTTAAGGGCCCTCCAGGAAAATAGAATTACAAGAGTCGGAGGTGACAAGGACATAAAGGTGAACGTTCGTGTGGTAGCCGCTACTAATAAAGACTTAAAAAAGGCTATTGAGGAAAATAAATTTAGAGAGGACCTATATCACCGGTTGAGTGTAATTCTTATAAAAGTTCCGGCTCTAAGGGACAGGGCAAGCGATATACCCTTATTGGTAGACCGTTTTTTAGAAGATATTGCAACTGAATATGGCTCCAAAAAGAAAGAAATCGATCTGTCGGCCGTTGAGCTTCTTCAAAAACATAATTGGACAGGCAACATCAGAGAGCTACGCAATGTAGTTGAAAGGCTCATAATTATGTCAGGAGGTAATATCACTCAAGCCGATGTCGAGAAAAATACTGAGATAAGTAACTAACCTTTACCTATTACGGCCTTTGATGGTTCGCTGTCGCTTTTCGAATAGGTAGGACAAGTGTATTGAGCACAAGAGGTTAACCAGACCAACATGAAGACTATCAAGACTTTAGTGATTTTAGACATACTTAAAAGCAACGTTACTCATACCATCAAATTGCATCCTCTTATGTCAGAATTATCAAATCTTCCTAAAACTTCGAACTCTCCATTACTATCAACAGTCCCTAAATCTTGAGTTTCAATAAAAGCACATGATGATATATTTGCAAGATCAATTACGTTTATTCCACCGGAGCGCTTATTACCAATATCTAAGGGATCATTAGTATCACGAATCAAAATTTTCATCCATGGTGGGGTTTTGAACTTGGCATTACCCTGAGAGTACGCTTGTGAGGAGAGTTCTGTCATTCCATATTCAGAATGTATTTTCAGCACATTAAAGCGATCAATAAGGTAGTTATGAAGTTCTTTACGTGTAATTTCCTTTCTTCTCCCCTTCATCCCACCTGTTTCCATAATCACTACGTCATGTAAATCAGGAGCAAACTTCTCAGCAAGTTCAAGCAATGCAAAACTTACTCCACACAAAAGTATCTTTTTTGACCCTGCGTCTCTTCTAATCGATTCTACCGTGGTAATTAGTTCTTCGAAATTGTTAAGATAGAAATTCGAGTACTTCGAACCTGATCTTTTAATGAAGTAGTCAGCCATTGATACCAACGAAGAAGAACCTCGTTCAATATAACTTGGCAAAAGAAATAGCATATGATAATCCTCAATCTTCCCGTAAAAATGATTGAAGATGAATGAGGTATTTTTGAGATATAACTTAGTATTCCTGACATAATGGCGGCTCACACTGGCGTCTGTTGTTCCACTACTCTCATATGTAGCCTCAACTTCCCACCTCTCAGTCATGACTTCATGATATTTAAAAAAAGAGATAGGTAAAAAAGGGATTTCGCCAACATTCTTTATTGATCGAATATCTATTCCAAGATGCGTTATAAAGCTTTTATAGATGGGATTGTTATTAACTTGATATAAAAATAATTCCCAGGCAAAATCGTTGAAAGTAGCATCATTTATCTGGAATAGTCTTTGCTGAAAACTTTTAAAAGATTGCAATCGTTATTTCTTTATATTTGAACGAACATGAAAAAATACGGATTTAAGATAATCACTACGGGAATAATTTCAGCTATAATGGCTACCCTACTGTCCTCATGTTTTGATGATCCGGAGTTTGCCGATACGCCAAGAATAGAATTTAGCAATATAATTTATAAGGATCAAGGTGGCGATAATCCTTTCGATAGTCTAATACTTACTATAAATTTTGAAGATGGAGATGGCGATCTCGGTTTGGAAGGCGAAGAAAATACACCTCCCTACAATGAACGTAATTATTTCAGCAATAAAACAGGAGACTTTTTCAATTTTGGAGTCGAGAGCATTGAAGACCTTTTGATTTTAGCAGACACCGCAGTAACAGA
>JBCCSU010000367.1:0-4016 GCA_039199635.1 Bacteroidota bacterium
GCATCAGGTACGGTTTAGTTTTGACAAAGAAGTTGTCGAGAATAAATTTATCAAAAATGATAATCTTCCTGATACCGATCTTGAAGATGTACTCAACACATTGCTTAAGCCTTTACGGCTAGACTATAAGAAAATTGATGATGTACACTACGTCATTTTTAAGAGCGACCCAAAGGATGATAAAGTAACAAAAATTGCGTACGAAGCTCCTCAAGAGGCAAGTCTAGAACCAAGGTTATATGAAAATACTTTTAATCACCAATCCATTCCACCAGAGGTTCATACTAAAAGTTTGGAAAAAACCATTAGCGGGAAAGTGACCGACCTATCTACCGACGAACCGCTGCCCGGAGTTAATATTTTAGCCAAAGGCACCTCTACTGGTACGGTAACCGATGTGGAGGGTAACTACCGCCTAACCGTCGCCGATGATGTAACTACACTAGTCTTTTCGTCAATTGGCTTTGAGACTTTAGAGGAAGAAATTAACGGCCGTTCGGTTATCAATATTTCATTATCACCCGATATTCAGTCGCTTTCTGAAGTTGTAGTAGTTGGTTACGGTACGCAAATAGAATCCCGCGTTACGGGTAGTGTTGCCAGAGCAGATCCAGAAGCAATGGCCAGAGTGTCAACTCCCACGGTAGGTCAGGCACTACAGGGGCGGGTTCCCGGGGTCTTTATCAAAAATCAGAATGGTCAGCCCGGTCAGAACAAGACAGCTATCAATATCCGGGGGTTTGGTGAACCTCTCTACATTGTTGATGGGTTACCCGTGAGCGAGGCAGTGTTTTCAAATTTGAATCCTAATGATATTGCAGAGCTCAATGTACTAAAAGACGCAGCATCTGCGGCAGTTTATGGAGCAAGAGCTGGTAATGGTGTAGTACTGGTCACAACGAAACGAGGGACTACGGGCGACATTCAGTTTGCTTACCGCGGAGATGTAGGGCTACAGGGACTGACAATGGTGCCTGATGCCATAGACTCCTGGGAATACATGGCCCTGTTTAATATGAGAAACCTTGATCGAGGTATAGATTTACGCTGGTTACCGGCGACCGTCGCAGAGTTCAGAGCAAATAACGATGGATCAGATCCTGAAAATTTTCCTAGTGTGGATATGTTTGAACTGATACCCCGTAATTCGGCGCCAATGTTTACACATGATTTATCGCTAAGAGGAGGAAGTGAAAATGTGCGTTATTTTATTTCAGGGAATATATTTGATCAAACGGGTTTGGAACGTAATGTTTTTGGAGATACAGATACTAGATTTAAAAGATACAATATCCGAGGAAACGTAGATATAGATGTTTCTGAAAGATTCAATTTTAACTTTGATATGAGTTATAACCTCCAAGATTTCTACGGCCCCAGAAATGCTTTTGAAGGTACAGGTTGGGGGCGAGGCCAGGGAATATTTGCCCGGAGTGGACGTTGGCGTCCTTTTCATTCTATTGAAGAATTACCTGGTGGACATCGTGATTTTCCAAGAGGTGCCCCAGAAGGACAAACCGTCAACCCGCTGAATCTAGCGAGTGCAGATATTGGAGGTTCTCAGGAGTTTCAGAGAGGGTTTATTGATTTCAAACTGGGAGGTGAGTATCAACTTCTTCCAGGATTGAGTACCCGGGCTACTATTAATTACCAGGGTACCAGCCTACAGGAAAAGATGTTTCAGAAAAGAGGCCCTGAATACCGCTATAATCCAGATACGGAAGAGCATGAGTTTGTTCGTGCTTTAAATTCTGATACCAGAGTTGAGCGAAGAAATAGTCAGACGGAAAACATCAATTTTCAGTATTTTTTAAACGGGGATTTTTCATTCGGTGAAGATCATACTTTAACTAGTATGTATGTGTTTGAGTTTATTCAGCGGGATTTTGAAAGAGTTGATGCAAGCCGTATCTTTTACGACTTCCCGATTGCGCAATTGAGTGCTGGCCCGCCTAGTCAACAGTTTAACAACGATGTTATTAGTAGAAATAAAAGAATGGGCCATATCGGCAGAGTAAGTTACAATTATGCTGATAAATATTCATTGGAAGTAAGTGCAAGGTATGATGGATCCATGAGATTCCCGGAAAATTCACGATGGGGGTTTTTTCCATCCGTTTCCGGGGCATGGAACATAACTGAGGAGTCATTCATGCAGAATATTGGGATATCAAGTTTTCTTACCTTTTTAAAACTGAGAGGTTCTTGGGGAAGATTAGGATTTGATGCCGCCGGTGACTTTCAGTTTTTGTCAACCTTTTCCTTTAACAATTTTTACATTTTTCAAGACGATAACCTTCGCCGAACTATCAGTACTGATGGTCTTCCTAATCCAGATATCACCTGGGAAAAGATGGATATTATCAATTTTGGTTTAGACGCTTCCTTCTGGGAAGGTAAGTTAGAAGGAACCTTTGATGTATTCAGAAGGCATCGTTTCGATGTTCTGGGCCGGCGCATATTAGAGGTGCCACCAGTGGTAGGAGCAGTTCTGCCTCGGCAAAATTTCCAGGAATTTGAAAACAGAGGCTTGGAATTCAGTTTACAGCACAATAATACGATCAATACCAATTGGAGCTATTCTGTCGGTGGTAACTTTGGAATCTATGAGGAAATAGTCCTACACACCGACGAACCTGATTTTATCAATAAAGAAGTTGAGCGACGAGAGAAACTTATTGACCGACGGGTAATTACTGGCGGTAGGAATAATGTAGATATATTCTATTTGGAAACTGATGGTCTCTTCACTTCTCAGGAAGAAATTGATAATTGGGCGGATATAGATGGTAGTGGAAACCGCTCCATTCAGATAGGTGATGCAAGAGTTATAGACAGAAATGGAGACGGTAGAATCACTGATGATGATAAGTATATCGCTACTTCAGGTACCCAGCCCAGAATGACTTTCGGATTTCAAACTCGTGTACAATGGAAAGGGCTCGAACTAGTCTCCTTTTGGCAGGGTGCTTCACGTTTTGGGTGGAATTTAGCCTGGAGTGAGTTTGAGGGGCCGTTCCCTTCTAATGGAGTTGCTTTACAAAAAGATATTAGAGATGCTTACATACCGGAAAATGAATTTGGACTTCCAACGGTAAGTGCAACTGCTGCCAGGTGGCCCAGAGCATCAGGAAGATTTGATAGTGACTACGATATGTTTTTGATTGATGGTTCCTACTTACGACTCAAGCAGCTTCAACTAGGGTATACTCTTCCCAACGAACTGATTGACGTACTTGGGTTGAGAAGGGTGAAACTGTATGCAGGAGGCACCAATTTGTTAACGTTCTCAGACCTTGACTTTTTAGATCCTGAGATTGATGAAGATCCCGCCCAGTTTTTTGGTAACTACCATCCCCAGACGCGTGTGATCAATTTCGGACTTGAAATTGATTTCTAATATGATATTAAATCCATAATGAAAGTAATTGCTTAGTTATGAAAAACAGCCAACAAATTGATAAATGGAAAACACCACTACTGATTTTACTTCTGGTGTTGTTCGGTTCGTGTGAAGATGTTTTAAACCTCAATGAGGTTCCCCAAGACCGCGTTATTGGTGAGCAGATATTTCAGGATGAAGCTTTTGCCGAGGCATTGGCAGCAGACCTGTACGCAAATTTTCCCTTTACAGGTTATAGTAGTAGTGGCGGTAGTGTAGGCCATCATGATTTTGGCACTCAGCGAGGGGGTGGCTTTGCCGGCTGTAGAACCCACGGTGGGATGAATATCAACAATGATTGTGAGGGTCTGTGGGACTATGAATATATAAGGGAAATGAATTTCTTTATAGAAAACATCCGAGAATCTCCGCTATCCGAAAGCTTTAAGATGCAGATGGAAGGCGAGATTAGGGTGTTGAGGGCGGCTTTATATTTCAAAATGCAAAAACGCTACGGAGGCGTGCCCCTGGTTGATATTATCCTCGATCCCTTTGAGGAGGTTCCGGAGGAATATACAGTAAGAAGTACCGAAGAAGCACTTGCTGACTTTATAGACTCTGAATTAGAAACAGC
>JBCCSU010000368.1:0-4009 GCA_039199635.1 Bacteroidota bacterium
CGCATAAGAAGAAAATGCACTTTTAAAAAACTTGATCTACCTATTATAACCTCAGCAAGAAGGTTTGAACAGAATGGTGTGGTTAGGCAAGAGTTAAAAAATATAGTGCTGGTTCTGCTCTACCTCCTAGGTGTGTCGCCTTATTTTTTGAAACGCTTTTACTGATATTTACTTCGTATGATTTCACTTCTAGATCTGAACAAACTGCATGGTCCCATTCAAAAAGAACTGGATGAGGCCATACATCGTGTAGTGAAGAGTGGCTGGTATATTGGTGGAGAAGAGGTAGAGAAATTTGAAGCATCTTTTGCAGCGTATTGCCAGGTTCAACATTGTGTTGGCTGTGCAAGCGGAACGGATGCCCTTGAACTGATACTAAGGGCTTATGAGATTGGTGAAGGAGATGAAGTAATTGTTCCTGCCCTTACCTGGGTTTCTAATGCAGAGGTTGTCAAGACCGTAGGAGCAACACCCGTCTTTGCTGATGTGGATAGTAGCTATACCATTCATCCGGAATCTATAAAGAGTAGGTTGACATCAAAAACAAAAGCGCTGATAGCGGTCCACTTATACGGCCAACCTTGTCAGATGGATGAAATATTGCAACTAGCCAATGAATATAGACTTGTTGTGATTGAAGACTGTGCGCAAGCACATGGAGCAAAGTTCAATGGAACAAAGGTGGGGAGCCTGGGTCATGCCGCAGCGTTTAGTTTTTACCCAACAAAGAACCTGGGCGCCATGGGGGACGCGGGGTGTGTGACCACCAATGATAAAGCGGTTGCTGAAAAGATACGGTTGTTGGCAAACCATGGACAAACAGCGCGGGATGTCCATGTGCTTTCAGGAACTACAAGTCGTCTGGATCCAATGCAGGCGGCAGTTCTGGATGTTAAACTAAAGTACCTGGACCAATGGAATGCTAAACGCCGGGAAAATGCGAATTCCTATTTACAGCTTTTAGCTGGCTCGGAAGTAGACCTTCCGGAAATCATGAAAAACACTTCTCATGTGTTTCATCAGTTTGTAATCCGATCTGAAAACAGGGAGGGGTTACGAAAAAAATTAGAAGAAAATAATGTTCAAACGGCTATTCATTATCCTACTCCGTTAAATAAAATGCTGTTTTTTGGTGAAGAAGTCAGTTGCCCCAATGCTGAGGCTTTCGGTGAAAGTGTGGTGTCTATTCCTATATATCCCTCGCTGAGCATCAGTGATTTACAAACCATTTCCGAACTGCTTCTGCTTAACGATTTACCGTCCAAATAACCTTTTCAAGTTTTTAATAACAATATCATTGATGTCTGGTGATATCCGCAAGAAATAGATGATCGACCAATAGATGATCGTTAAGGTTAATGATCTAAATGCTATACTTAAAAAAGCATTTTCAATTTCAGGAAGTCCCATCGGAAGCAGAAACAAAAGCCCGCCTAAGGTCCATATCACGCCCAATTTCCAATTAAAGGGCTGTAAATCAAATTTCTTCCATATGAAGATGTACCTAAAAATATTTACACTGATTAATGCAATTAGTGAGGCGAGCGCTGCTCCATTAATGCCATAGATTGGAATGAATAGAGCATTTAAACTAATGACCAAAACAATTAAAATTCCCATGAAATAGGTGGTGACGCGATATAGCTTGGATGTAGCCAGTATTTCATTATTCACGCCAAAGGTCATATCTACCAAATAGCTGAATCCGATGAGAAGCATAACATATTTTCCATTGCTGTATTCTGCAGGTAAAAATGAGAATACCGCATCCAAATTAAGCCAAACACCAAGCAGTAAGTAAAATCCAACTGCGCTGAGATTAATACAACTTTTTTTATAAATGTCAGAGATGGTATCGAGTTTATTTTCGTTCCATGCATTTGAAATGAGTACGGATGAAATTCTTCTTATTCCATTAGCCGGTAGATTAACAAATGCACCAAATAAAAATGCTGTTGAATATACGGCATTACTGTCCAGCCCTAGCGAATTGCTTACCATTACGCGATCTACCTCCATTATGATTCGTGCTCCAAAGGCGTTTAGAATACCGTAACAAGCCAGGGATAGAACCTGGTTTTTAAGGGGTGTAATATCGGTTAAAGCTTTTTTAATACTACTAATTCTAATCCCTTTAGCCCAAAGATAAAACTGGCTAAAGATGCCGGGAAAGCTCATAGCAAACACAAAAAATATGAAAACAATATCAAAGGGCTTATCAGCCCTAAGGTAATAGTAGGTAAGCGCGGCCAAAATGATGATTTTGATAATCAGGCTCTCCAGCACGGTGCCCAATACGGTATTTTTCATCATCCTAATGAAGCTGTCATTATTTCTGAAAAGAATTCTAAAGGCACAAATAATGATAAAACCTGTAGAGAAATAGGGGTAGGATAAGGCTTCATTCTTATCTTTTAAGATCAAATCATTACCTCCGTAATAAACACAAACTGCCGAAACGATTCCCAAAACTGTTATCAACAAAACCAATGTATAAAGGCCATTCAGATTTTCCTTTTGGTATTTAGGAAATATGTTAAGAATGACCAGCGATAGCCCAAATGCAAATAGACCCGAGAAAATACTACTTAATGAACCTAGAAATGACAATAGACCCACCTGTTCAGCAGTAAGAAGCTTTGGCATCAAAAGGGCATTAACCAAAAAGCCGATAAGTACTCCAATCGTGGAATAAAAAGTGGCCTGCAATCCCTGCTTTTTTATTATGCCCAAATGTTTGAGTTAGTTCGTGTAGAGCTGTTTATGTGCATTACAAGGATACAAAAGATCAATTATTAGAAAAAGTTAATCTCACTAACGGTTGATTTAATTAGGTTTGAATTGATGGATGCATCACAGTTACGAAAACACCTCAAGTTTACCTGGAAAAACCATTGGCGTCACTTTATTCAAAGTCAGCGGCTGGGTAGTATTGGAAAGGGTACTTTTTTAGACGAGAATGTTCAATTGCTTCGATTTCCTAAGAACATTTATCTGGGAAAGGATGTGGTAGCGAAGGAGGGCGTTAAGATCTGCAGTTGTAACCAGAATGCGCAGGTACATATTGGGGATCGCACTACGTTGGGTTATAATACAATGTTGTTTGCCAGCAGTAACATTACAATAGGTAATGATTGTTTGATCGCACCATTTGTGTACATAGTGGACAGCGATCACCAAATGCGTAAAGGACAACGTATTAACGAACAACCGAATATTGTTGAACCTATCAACATAGGTAATGACGTTTGGATTGCCAGTAACGTAACTATTTTGAGAGGAGTAGCTATTGGTGATGGAGCTGTAATTGCAGCGAATTCTGTAGTTAATACGGATGTATCCCGTTATGAAATCTACGGAGGTACACCTGCAAAAAAAATAGGTGAGCGTGAATGATGCAAGGGTAGGGACTGTGGTACTTTCCAGGTTCAACTCAACCAGGTTACCGGGAAAAGCGCTCATGACCATTCAAGGAAAACCAATACTACTTTATATTGTAGAGCGACTGCGACAGGTTTTTTCAGATGATCATATTGTTATAGCAACTTCTGATGAGGATTCTGATGATCCAATTGCCGAATTTTGTAATGATGAGAGTATTCGATGTTTTAGGGGGTCATTGAGTAATGTAGCGGAACGTTTTTATCAGGCAGGTAAAGAATTAGATGTAGACTACATCGCTAGAATCAATGGAGACAATGTCTTTATTGATATTCCCCTACTTAAGCAAATGGTAAGATTAGCCCAGTCAGATGACTATTTATTCGTATCTAATGTTAAGAACCGGACGTTCCCAAAAGGAATGAGCATAGAAATAATTTCTGTTAAACACTACAAACAGCTTCTTCCTGCCATCAATGATAATCCTGAATATCAGGAGCATGTTACTCTTTTTCTTTATCAGAATGAGCGACCCAATTATAAATTTGTAGTTAACACTGAAAATACAGAATTCAGTGGTATCCAGTTGGCGCTTGATACCAAAGAAGATTTTAGTAGAACAGAACAG
>JBCCSU010000369.1:0-4008 GCA_039199635.1 Bacteroidota bacterium
ATTCCGCTGCGTGTTAAAAAAGTAGAATACACAATTAGTACAAACATGGTAATCACCAATACGATAGAAGCCTTAAGCGCTGTATTACTCTTTCTAAAAGTAATCATCACGTGTATGGCCGCTACTAAAAATAACCATGGCACGTAAACCGCATTTTCTACCGGATCCCAGTTCCAGTAACCTCCGAAATTTAATGTTTCATAGGCCCAATATCCTCCCATCAAAATACCAAGACCTAAAACAGCTCCTGAAAATAACGCCCATGGTAATGCGGGCCGAACCCAATCACGATATTTTTTGAGCCAAAGTCCTGCAATACAATAAACGAAAGGGATTACCGTAGTGGCAAAACCTAAAAACAAAGTGGGCGGATGTATCACCATCCAATAATTCTGCAGTAGCGGGTTTAAACCTGTACCGTCTTCGGGAATAAAATCCGGATTCTCTTGAAAGATAGGCGCGTCAATCACGTCTCGAAGTAAGAGAAAAGGGGAGGAACCTATCTTCAATTCTATACCGGGGATAACTACTCCTAAAATCATGGAGGCCAAAAATGCTTGCACCAAAGCAAATATGGTCATGATGGAGGACTCCCAGAACTTATTGGTGAAAATTAAAATAGTGCCTAAAATAGCATGCCAAAACATCCAAAGGAGGAAACTACCCTCTTGCCCCTCCCAAAAGCAAGATATCATATAATGAACCGGCAACCGTTTCGAAGAGTGATTCCAGGCGTAGTGATATTCAAAAAGATGGTTGTAAATAATGTAAAACAAGGAAATGATCACGCAAAGGATCGTAGCAGCGTGAATCAGAAAAAAGAAACGTCCATTAAGTTTCCAGGCGTTGGACCGACTAAGGTCTTTTTCTACCGTTGATTTGAAATAAGAAAAACTAGCAAATAGGGCCGTTATGAATGCGGCAATAGCAAATAAATGACCGAGGTCACCGATAACTGTGTGTATCATAAGCAACTCTTTTCCCTCTCCCTTTAAACACTTGCACTTACTGTTGTCTCCTGATACTTAGACGGACACTTAAGCAAAATTTTGTCCGCCACAAATACATCATCTTGATATGAACCTATTACCACCACCTTTTCAGATCGCAAGAAATCAGCCGGCATAGGCTCATTGTAATAAACATTCTGAATTTCGTTATTTTCATCAACCATATCAAACGAAAAAGAAAGTTTATCAACAGAATTTCTTATTCCGGTAATCTTTCCATTAGCTGATTTTACTAATTCACCCACCACGTGTATACTGTTATCATTACCGGATAGTGCTATCTCTTTAGCTTCTGAAAAGGTAACGTAAGTACTCGCATCACCAGCCGTAGATATGATAATAAAGACAGCTACTGCTATTACTAAAAGAGCCACGACGTGGGATTTTTTCATACCATCTTTCTTTTATGGTAAAGTTAAGCACGGATGAATTAATCCGTGTGATTACCCAGCTCTTTTTCTAGCTTTGATACCTTTCTATCAATAGTGAACAAGTAAAAGACAGTCCCGAAAAGTATGATTAAAATTATACCGGTGAGTATATAGATTTTGCCATCAGCCCTGAATTGATCAGCCATTTCTACCTCCGCGTTAGCGTAATCCTGCTCGGTAACTTCTATTCTATCTTGCCCGAAACCACGTAGAGAGCACAAACAAATAACAATAGCGGCAATAAATCTTTTCATATCTCCTGATTTATGAATAATCTACGAATTCTAACTCTCACCGAAGCAATCCAAACCCCCAGCAGAGTCCAGGCAATAACGGCCGGATAAAAAGTCATTCTTAGTCTGCTATCGAGATCGTAGGCATTGAATCCCGGGTTTCCTCCGTTACCAGGATGCAAAGAATCTGTCATACGAGGTAAAATAAAAAGAAGGGGTATCAAGGCGGCAAAAGCAAACACATTATAAACTGCACTAATGCGCGCCTTTTGATTAACATCCTCCAAAGACCCTCGAAGAATAAAATAAGCAAAGTAAATAAGAAGTCCGATCGCAGAAGCATTTTGCTTCGGGTCTCCACTCCACCATTCACCCCATGCAAACTGCGCCCACAACATACCTGTCAGGACACCTAAAATTCCGAAAATAACGCCAACATTGGCAAATTCAATGGCTCTTAAGTCAAATTCCTGATTAGAGGTTCGAAGGTATTTAACAGCATAAAAAACAGATATTCCGAGTAGAATGATCATCCCAAACCACATAGGCACATGAAAATAAAGTGCTCTGATGGTCTCATTCAATATGTGTAATCTGGGGACCTCAAAAAGAAGACCACCCGTTATAACATAGATGAGTAAAAACACCGTTAAAATCTTCCACCAACTCTTCCTCATAACTTCCCTTTTAAGAGCGCCAAAGATAAGGGAACAGTAAGTAAGATGCCGCCGCAATGAGCGCATTTATGGCTAGAAGAACCATAAAATCATCAACAGATGCTAGGCGCTCTACACCATTGATCGCATTTTTTGATATTTTGATGACCATCAACAGGATCGGCAAAACTACCGGAAAGCTTAAAATAGCCATTAAAGTATTACTGTTTCTAGCCTTTGAGGCTATAGCGGAAACCATAGTCATAGAAAAGGACAATCCAACGGATCCTAAAACCACGACTAACAAATAAACCCAAATATCCTCAACGGGATTACCTAGTACCAAGGCATAGGCACCAAAACCGACCAGGCTTAAACTGAGCATTAATAAAGAATTATAGATTATCCTACCTAAAATAATGACTTGTGGACTGTGGGTATAGTAGAGGTAAAGAAAAGAGCCTTCTGTTTCTTGAATGAAGCTTTTAGCTACCGCGTTAATCGAAGAAAAAAGAATGATAAGCCAAAAAATAACATTCCAAGTAATGGGATTTAACTGATTGGCTCTCACACTAAAGCTGAGGTAACAAATGAAAACGGTACTAACCAGATAAAGTATAATGCCATTTACAGTGTAGCGGTTACGCCATTCCAGTCGGATTTCATTATAAATAAATGATATTAATTGAGCGGCCAAGTTACTTGTCAATAGATCTCAAATATCGCCTGGTCTCAATCATAAAGATAAGCATGACGGCTAACATTATTCCAAGTCCAAAACCCGAAGCAATGCTTGTTGCCAATTTGGGGCGTAACGGCCGGTTGAAAGCAGTGAATCCCTCTATAAGTTGGATACTTTCAATCAATTCTAACTGCTCTTGGTAGGAAAGCTCCTCCTTGTATGTTTTAAGGGCCTGCTCATAAATGTTTGAGGGATCTAATAATACGAGATTACCGCCGGTATTTTTATTCACTACTCCTTCATTTACCAATCTTTTAAGACTATCTAATTCTTTTGCTTCTGATTTCATCTGATCTACTAGCGCTTGATAGCGTTCCTGCTTTAAGGTCACTCTTTTTTTAACAAAGTGATTATTTTTCAAAAACTGAATAATGCCTATTTCAAGATCTGGTAAAACATTATTATCACTGGTTTCTACGGTAATTAAAAAAATGAAGTTTTTGGTCGCTCCTTCGGCACCGGATACATCTGCCACACTTTCTACCTTTATATCAACGAGCGCAGCAGCCTGTGTTTCATCTATTGAGAGCTTTTCTGCAATTAAACTACTGTTCCTTTCGTCAATTAGTTTTTTGAGATTGTCGGTTAGAGTTTCGCTGTAAGCTTCAGTCAAAATATCAGACTGAAGCATCATGCTGCTTTCATAAACTGGTTTTTTTAGATTAAAATAGACTACGCCGAGAGTCACTCCCATGAACGTCAGCCCCGCAATTTTTATAATGTGCCGTGATACTACCTTCGTTAATCTTAGCAATAACTCTCCTAAGTCAATTTCATCAGAACTAGAAACTGGGTGATCTTTTTCCATATTTCATTGTATCAAAATGCAATTTTATTAAATCTAAGGCTCAGATTAGAGGTAATCTTCGGAATTATTAGCTTTGCGCTTATGACCTCGTAGAAATGGATTTAGAAGCTCTTAAAATTGTAGTTACC
>JBCCSU010000370.1:0-4005 GCA_039199635.1 Bacteroidota bacterium
ATTGTAAGCCATCGCATCGCCCTTATCATTCTCATTAACTTCCATTATAATGGTTAATATATTTAATCTACGTTTGAGGTCTGGTTACGCCACGTATTATAGAACAATGATAAACGAACGAAATCATTTTGACTGTGACTAAAATTACAGCTCTTCCTAAATCTTCTAATTATGAAGGATAATTTGCTCTTTTCTCTAGTACTGGTTTGCCTAATGATGACTTGTGAAAAACCCAGGCAAACATCAACTCCCCTCCTGACCAAATCAGGATCCATTGAATCGATTCGTCAAGTTAAGCTTGTAGACTTAGATGGAAGACCTATTAACTGGGACAAATACAAAAATAAAGTGGTGTTTATTAACTTTTGGGCTACTTGGTGCGGTCCGTGCATCAAAGAAATGCCCTCTATCGAAAAAGTAAAAGAGACATTTTCTAATGACGATATTATTTTTCTGTTAGCTACCGAAGAAAGTGAAAATAAAATCAACACATTTCGTGAAAAATATGATTTTGATCTTCTTTATGTGAGGCAACAAACGCTATTGAATGAACTTGATATAGTGGGTCTCCCCACAACCATTATCTTCGACAAAAAAGGGGAAATAGCCTTTCGGGAAACGAATATGAGGATTTGGAATAGCGATGAAAGCATAAAAATACTTCGGGAAGTAATTCAACGACCTTAGATATCCTTATCACTTTCTACATAAGCCTTAATTGTAACCCGTTGCGCGCTGGCTCTTGGATCATTCGAAAAAATGGCCACAGACTTCTGTTGATTTCCTCTACGCCCGTTAGGATCAAAAATAACATCTAGCCTCACGCTTTCTCCGGCCGGAATCACATCATTATCTAAACCGGTGATCACACATGAGCAATTAGGCTTTAAATACCGAATGGACAATGGTGTTTTTCCGCTATTAAAGAGATTGAAGGTGGTTTTCAACTTGCCCATATTTTTTACTTTCCCGAAATCATGGACTGTTTTAGTCATCGAAAGCTTAGGAGCTCTTTCTAGTTCTTCCTGGCTCATAGGTGGAAAGTATTCCTCCAAAGTGGCATAAACAGAGTAACTCTTGATAGAAACATCCCCTGCCTCACTGCTATATAGCGTAACATTATCGTTTCTGAAACCTAATTCGTTAAGGGCACTAGCGTCATATGTCAAGATGATCTTGCCTCGCTGCTTCGGTTTTAATAGCTGTGGGGCATATTGTACCGTAATATGACTTGGTTTGGCAATAGAGTCAGAAAAAATTACCATGGAGTCACTCGCATTAACCAGATCAAATTCCTTTACTACCGGATCATTGGTCACCTTTATTTTTCCAAAATTAAACGCCCGATACTTAGTTCTAATAGCTCCAATTTGAGCAGGAAATTCTTCTTCAACTGATTTAGGCACCGGCTCTACGTAACCTTTAATGAATAACCTCACTGGTTCAGTAGATGATTTTAATGTTACCGTTAAGTTTTTATTGAACGCCCCAGGCCTATTTTTTGGATTATACTGCGCCTGGATGATGCCTGATTGCCCCGGAGGCACAGGTTGACGTGTCCAAGCGGGTGTGGTACAGCCACAAGATGCCTTCACATTGCTTATCTGTACAGTATCGCCACCGTTATTGATAAAACCAAATTCATGGATAACCGGGCCGTCTACCTCCTTAATCCTACCGAAGTCGTAACTTCTTTCACTAAAAGTTAACGCTTCCGATAGCTGGGCCTTGCTACCTATTGATAGAACCAATAAAAAAATGAGGGAGATTCCGTTTCGTATCATGAGTGCAAAAGTAGTCTTTCGTATTAACTTCAGAAAAGCATTAACAGGTTCTTAACACCATCAATAAAGTAACTTTTAATCATTGAATGTCAACTGCGGCTTTCACCACCTGAATCTTATATTTGCAAAAAACTCAGTTCATGGCAAGAGTACTTACAGGCATACAGAGCAGTGGCAGACCACACTTAGGCAATCTCCTTGGAGCAATCATACCAGCAATTAATTTATCGCAAGACCATAAGGACGAGTCGCTTTTTTTTATTGCTGACCTTCATTCACTGACCACGATCAAAGACCCGGAGACCCGAATTACCAACGTAAATGCCACCGCTGCAGCCTGGCTAGCCTTTGGCTTCGATACGGACAAAAATATTTTCTATAGACAGTCCAGAATTCCTGAAGTAACCGAACTTACTTGGTATCTCAATTGCTTTACTCCTTTTCCAATGCTAGCTAATGCTCATTCTTTTAAAGATAAAGCAGAAAAACTAGCCGATGTAAATGCAGGCTTATTCACCTACCCTGTTTTAATGGCCGCCGATATTATAATGTACAATGCTGATATTGTTCCCGTAGGGAAAGATCAAAAACAGCATTTAGAAATGACCAGGGATATTGCCAACGGCTTTAACCATAAATACGGAGAAACATTTGTAATTCCTGAAGCTAAAATTGATGATACAGTAATGACTATACCGGGAACAGATGGTCAAAAAATGAGTAAATCATACGGAAATACAATTGACATTTTTTTGCCGGATAAACCATTACGCAAGCAGATTATGTCAATCATTACGGATAGCACACCAATGGAAAAACCTAAAAATCCTGATACGTGTAATGTGTTTGCGCTGTACAAGCTACTGGCTTCCGAAAAGCAGCTTAATGAAATGAGGCAGAACTACCTAGGTGGTAACTATGGTTACGGCCATGCCAAGCAGGCTTTGTTTGAATTGATCACCAATAAATATGAAAATGAGCGAAAGTCCTTCAGTAACCTTATGGATAACCCCGAAGAAATCAATAAGCGATTAGTAGAGGGAGAGCTAAAAGCCAGCAAGATAGCGAAAAACGTTTTGGCCAAGGTTAAAACCAAACTTGGTTTTTAAACAGATTTTGGGAATCTCTGTAATGCTTCAACTCACCCCAGATCCTATGCGTGCGGCTCCGGTGATAGCACAAGCTTTGTGTTAGAATCATCATCTTGATGATTAACATCTGTGGAAACACTTTCCATTTTTATTTCAATTCGTTGACCGAATAGATACTTTTACTTAATAAATATTTCAATTATGCCAGACGACTTTCTTCCGATCAACGGCACTGACTATATCGAATTCTATGTAGGTAATGCCAAGCAATCTGCGCTATATTATCAATATGCCTTTGGATACGAATTGATTGCTTATGCAGGCCCCGAAACAGGGGTTAAAGACCGTGCAAGCTATGTACTTAAGCAAGAAAAGATAAGGTTGGTGCTTACCACGGCATTGAATGAAGAATCGCCTATTTCTGATCACGTTAAAAAGCATGGTGATGGCGTGAAGGTATTAGCCCTTTGGGTGGATGATACTAAAAGATCTTTTCGAGAGACCACTAGCCGCGGTGCCAAACCCGTAAAAGAGCCTGAAGTGATATCAGATCAGTATGGCTCCGTAACCGTGGCGACTATCCAAACCTACGGTGAAACCGTACATACCTTTGTAGAAAGAAGTGATTATCAGGGAGTTTTTCTACCGGGATACATCGAAAAGAGCAGTAATGTTGAGGTAAAACCTATTGGACTAAAATATATCGATCATTGCGTAGGTAATGTAGGTTGGGGTGAAATGAACACCTGGGTAGAATTTTACGAAAAAGTGATGGGGTTTAGTCTTTTGATAACGTTTGACGATAGTGATATCTCTACCGATTACACAGCATTAATGTCTAAGGTAGTATCTAACGGAAATGGTTACATAAAATTCCCGATCAACGAACCGGCACAAGGTAAGAAAAAATCCCAGATTGAAGAGTATATCGATTTTTACAATGGGCCGGGTGTTCAGCATATAGCCATAGCCACCGATGACATTCTACATACTGTTTCTGAACTCCGAGCCAGAGGCTTAGAGTTTCTGCATGTTCCCGGTAATTATTACGATGACTTACTGGAACGTGTAGGTAAGATTGACGAAGACATTCAACCTTTAAAAGATCTAAATATTTTGGTAGACCGGGA
>JBCCSU010000371.1:0-3998 GCA_039199635.1 Bacteroidota bacterium
GTCTCGAACGTCAGGGATGCCAGAGGAATGTGTAAGTATCTGTTTAATCGTAATGGCCTTGTAGCGTTTGTCCTTCATCTCAAAATAGGGAAGGTACTTAACTATGGGATCATCCAGTTCAAGTTTTTCTTCCTGAGATAGTTGCATGATGGCAGTAGCCACAAATGTTTTCGAAACTGAAGCTAAATGAAAAAGAGACTTTGAAGTCACAGGTTCTTTTGTGTCTTTGTTCTTTATACCAAACCCTTTAGAATATAAGATATTCCCATTTTTCAATATTCCTATTGCAATTCCAGGAACCTGAGTGCTACTCATATACTGTGTATAAACAGAGTCTAGATAATTCCTATCCAAATTACTGAGTTCATCAACTGCTTGTCCATAAGTAGTAAGGCAAGCACCGACCATCATAGTAATCATGATGAATATACTCTTCATAATTTTCGTTTCAATTCGAATCACCAGTAATTGTATGTAACATGCGAACATAATAACGTTACCATATTCGCACTGTATCTTTTAGGCTAATCTAGTAGATTTTTAATTTTTTTTAAGCTATTCACAGCAACATGCGTGTAAATCTCCGTGGTGCGACTAGAATTATGGGCAAGTAAGGTTTGGATATACCTTAGGTCTATCCCTTCTTCAAGGAGATGCGTGGCGAAACTGTGCCGGAGCATATGAGGAGTGACTCTTTTTTTTACCCCTGCCTTACTCGCTGCTCGAATTACAATCTTGCGTATGCTTGTACCACTGTATTGTCCGCCATAGGGGCTTTAACTCAGTGGCGAGATAATTGAAGAGCCCTAATTGTTTAAAAGCAAGATATCCTAAAAGGCTAACCTTAAAATTATAGTTATAGTGTCCTGCCTACTTATTGGTTTCGGGCCGAATAAAATATACCTCTTGTATTTTCCCATGTGCTACTTTATACAGCGCAAAAACCTCACTTCTAGGTCGGCCTTTTTCAAACAAAACACGTTCGTGATCAATTACAGTATTTCCGCTTACCATTCTGTTCACTAATTCACAGTTTAAGTCAGTGAGTCGCTCAAACATACCACCATAGTTTTTACGCATGGTTTCTTTTCCCTGAAAGCTAAGTTTATTCGGAAAGTTAAACACTTTTACTGTGTCGCTGTAGGGCGTTAAAAACGCCTCCAGGTCACGGTTATTGTAAGCATCCAGTTGTTCTTGGGCAAGCTCTTCAGGTGTTTGAGCGAGCATTATAAGGCTGAATAGACAGTAAAGTGTAGTGAGTGATAAGGTTTTCATCGATTGAAATTTAGATTAACACAAAAATAGTTCAGGTATTGTTAGGTGTTTTTCCTCGCCACCAAGTGGCCAACGAAGATCCGGTTATATTCATTAAAGGGCCAAAAACAGCCGGTGCAAGACCCATAGTGGCTACTTTCCCCATTTCCAGTGCGATGCCGGAAGCAAGTCCGGAATTTTGCATTCCTACCTCTAAAGCTACGGCACGCGAAGATTTTTGATCAAGACCAGCCAATCGGCTGCCCCAGTACCCTAGAAAATATCCCGACATATTATGGATGATCACTAGGCCTATTAACAAAAGTCCTATTTCAAGTAGTGAATCTCTGCCTGCTGCAGTTATGATGACTATAATAATACCAATTCCCGTCATTGAAATTATAGGCATGGCTTTATCAAGCCACTTAAATTTACCATGTGCAAAGTGGTTAAATACCAAACCTGCGATAATAGGTAGGATAACCATGCGAAGTATACTTAGTAGCATGGTCCAGAAGTCTATAGGTACAAGTTGATCGGCAAGCGTTTGCATTAAAAATGGTGTCATTAAAGGTGCCAGTAGAGTAGCTACAGCGGTTAATGTTAAAGAAAGCGCCAAGTTAGCGCCTGAAATATAAGCCATCACGTTAGAGGCTAAACCGCTTGGCGAGCAACCTACCAGAATTATTCCTGTGGCTATTTCCGGTGGAAGCTGACTAAAGTAAGCTAGACTAAAACCTATTACCGGCATAATACTAAATTGGCAGATAATCCCTACTAACACTCCTTTCGGCATTTTGATCACGCCCAAAAAGTCTTCTATACTCATAGCTGTTCCCATGCCAAACATGATGATCATAAGTAGAGGTATGATCAGTCTTTTAAGCTCAAAGCCTCCAAGACTGATAAAGGCTTGCGGGTAGAACATTGCCGCAGCTACAGCAGCAAGTATTAATACAGTGAAGGAAAAACCTTTGAGATTATCGTATTTTCGAAAAATCAGGGCAAGACTTACGAAAAATAGTATGACAAAAGGCCCTGCCTGATTTACATGACCGGTTGCAGATAGGACTACTGTAACCACTAGTGTAATTAAACAGGTTATTAGAAATAGCCGCTGTAAGATCTTCATTTTCTTAAAAATTGCAAGGTTAAGTGTACAGCTTGCTTGGTGTGTTCAGGTAGTTCCACAGCATTATATGGGTGCCGTCCACCAAAAGTATGGCTCGCATCTTCAATAATTTCTACTTGAACGGATTGATTTTTTTTAGCTAGCTCAATGGTTTTTACATGATCGAGGGTTTTATCCTCAGTCCCATGGATCATTAATATTGGACAATTTAATCGCCCAACCGCTTCGGGAATATTGAGTCGTTGATTATTTATCATTACATCCTTTACAAGAGAATACTTTAAAGGCATATTTTGTTTGGTGCGGCCATTGTAAACATGATATACTCCGTCCTTTTTCCATTTTTCCAGCACCTCTTGCGGCCATCGTTCCTTAAGATTATGTATAGGTGCCCAGGCGGATACACTTGCTATTCTCTGATCCTCAGCAGCTTTAAGTAGTACTAATCCTCCACCTCGACTATGACCTATTAAGTGTATGGATTCAGCGTCAACTTCCCCAGCTGGTACTGGTAACTGATGATTGATTATGCTTTCAATAACTATCCCTATATCATCTAGTTCTATACTAAAGGTATTATTACTAAATGCCTCTATGTCTACGAAATCCATTGGGTGTTCTGGAGTGGTACCGTTATGAGACAAGTTGAGTTTTACAAAGACAAAACCTTCACGTGCAAAGAAATCTGCGATAAGATTGAAATGTCCCCAATCCTTGAATCCCTTAAACCCATGAACAAAGAGGATTACGGGCTTTTTAGAGCCATTATCTAAGTACCGGACATCTGCAACAAAAGGTTTGTTATGTCGGTTATTCTTTAAAGTTATATCTCCCGTTTTTTTAAGTTCAGCGGCCATTATACATTTTGATTAAGGGGTTTATCGGACTAATATTGCATTTTATTTTACTATGGCATTACGCTTAAAAGACATAAAGGCTCCGATAGCTTCTGAGATGGATGAATTCGAGAAGAAATTCCGATCATCTATGAAAACCAAAGTAATGCTTTTGGACAAAATAATGAGTTATATCGTAAAGCGCAAAGGAAAGCAGATGCGTCCGATGTTTGTTTTTTTGAGTGCCGGTACGTGTCAAGAGATCACAGACTCTACCTATAGAGGAGCCTCATTAATAGAGTTGCTTCATACAGCCACCTTAGTACACGATGATGTTGTTGACGATGCGAATTACAGACGTGGCTTTTTCTCGATAAATGCACTATGGAAAAATAAGATAGCCGTATTGGTGGGGGATTATTTACTGTCGCGAGGTTTATTACTTTCAGTTGATTATAAAGAATATGACCTTTTAAGAATAGTTTCTTCCGCAGTGAAAGAAATGAGTGAGGGTGAGCTTTTGCAAATGGAAAAAGCCAGACTTTTGAATATTACCGAAGAAGTATATTATAAGATCATCAGACAAAAAACAGCATCTCTTTTGGCTTCTTGTTGTGCTGTGGGGGCTAGTAGTTCAGGCTCGGAAAATGGCACTGTCGAAAAAATGCGTGAGTTTGGTGAAAAGGTAGGTATGGCTTTTCAGATTAAAGATTATTTATTTGATTTCGGCACGGATGAAATTGGCAAGCCGCTGGGAATAGATATAAAAGAAAAGA
>JBCCSU010000372.1:0-3960 GCA_039199635.1 Bacteroidota bacterium
AAAATCAACAGTTATTGATTGGCCTGTGGTGGCGTCTAGATTGACACCAGCACCGCCTGTATTACTCCATTGATACTCAGTAGCCCCTCCAAAAGTGGTCGAACCGGCTGGATTTGGAAGCTCAAAAGTTACATTGTTGGTACCATTACAAACAGAATTTGAAAAGATAGAGAATGCATCAGGTTGGTCAAGATCTTCCCGAACAGTAATCAATACCTCAACAGGGTCGCTCTCACAACTGTTCGTAGCCCCAAGCACATATGTAGCCCACATTGAGTAATTACCTGGGACGTTAGTATCTAAACCACCGGGAAAACTCGATGCCGGAAAAGTTGTACTATTATTACCATTGGGGTTAGCTACAAGATTGCCCCCTAGGTTTGGATCATTATCATACCAATTAATTGCAGTACTTGCACCCGTTCCGGTAATAGCAAAGTTTATTCCACCAAGCCCATCACCTTCGCATATCTCGTCAGGAACTGGCGTAGGTGGTGGCGGTATATCAATGATTTCAATAAAGTTGTTCGTAGTGACTTGATTGTTTAACGGATTGCCTATAGTGTAGGGATTACACACATTCCAATACTCCAAGGTCACATAAAACTGATCTCCAACATCCCTGCTTTCACCCACAGTCATTATTGTCGTAATTTGATCTAGCACTCCTGCCGGGAGTTCAGTAAGAGGAGTATTAAATTGAACAACACCTATTGCATCTCCAGTACCTAAAGCGGCTGTACTGTTTCCAAAGGTAGGAATATATTCACCCGCAATGAGTGCTCCAGTATCATCTGTAATCTGTACACCTCCAACGTATACATTCGGTATTCTATCGGCATCAGGCCTTGTAGCATCTCCATAAATAACCCTGACCCATCGCATATCCGTATTCGGTTGATTTGGATCAGCAATACAGTTTAATGTAGATAAATCTGAGAAAGACATATCAGCCTCGTCATTGAAACATACTAGCTCCGTATTTGCAACTGTCGGCTGAAGACTTAATACTCCATTTCCTTCATTATCTTCATTGTGAGATGCATAAGTAACGAACTGATTAGGATCAGAAACGGCGCATATTCCGAGCAAACCCACTACCTGAATACGCCATGCTGATGTATATGAACATTCAGGTTGGTTATCTGGGTACGTAAAAGCATTACTTCCCCCATCTCCAGTAATGAATGAAGTCATTGCGCTCGCATTCCCACTTGCATCTGATTCAAATGGGAAAATTACCGTTTCTGCCGGTGTTTCACCACCTCCCCAAATTGCTCTTATCCTAAGATTATTTATATCATAATTGGATGAATTTCTCGCTCCTGGAGTAACACTAAACGTCATTCTAGTAATCGGATTTACAGGTGCACATGGGGGTGTTGGAGTATTGGTCGCCTCCCATTGAAAATCTGCACAGGCAATCGCTCTATTATTTTCAGAAGTTCCATTACTTCCTGTGGGAGTATACTGTATAGCAAACGAACTTAATCCAACCGGAACAACAGACCCTAATGTTAAGAAGGCAGTATTTCCAGAAACGAAAACGCTGGCCACAGGGATCACCCCTCCATTTAGAACATAATCACCTGATACACTAGATGGAGGAGAATCAAAGATTATTTCGACCTGAAGTTGGTCATCAGTCTCATGTGTTGCACTAACTATATTTTGGGCCTTAATCCAAAAAGGAAAAATTAAAAAGAAAGGAATGATTAGGGTTAAGCGAGTTGCATTCATTAAAAGTGTACGCGTTTAAAGTCCAACTTTGGATAAGTTAAGCCAACACTTTGTGTTGATACCAAATTTCCGAATATAGGTAACCGTATTATTTTTTAGCTACCTTTTTTGTAAAGGTAGACGCTAAGTTTAAATAATTGTACTTGAACGTAATAATCCATGATATTCCTCTACATTTGCATCCCATAAGTTAAAGAGCAACCTAGTAAAACTTATGGCCAAGGCAAAATATATTTTCGTAACAGGTGGCGTTACGTCTTCCCTGGGCAAAGGGATCATTTCAGCTTCTCTGGGCAAACTTCTTCAAGCTAAAGGGTTTAAGGTTACCATTCAAAAGTTTGACCCCTATATAAATATTGACCCCGGCACACTTAATCCTTACGAACATGGAGAGTGTTATGTAACGGACGACGGTGCGGAAACTGATCTTGACTTAGGTCATTACGAACGCTTTTTAAATATACCGACATCACAGGCAAACAATATCACTACAGGTCGTATTTATAATAATGTCATTACCAAAGAGCGCAAGGGTGAGTATCTCGGTAAGACCGTGCAAGTCGTTCCGCATATAACTGATGAGATCAAACGAAACATATATTTGCTTGGCGAAAGTGGCGAGTTTGATTTTGTAATTACCGAAATAGGTGGATGTGTTGGCGATATTGAGTCCCTGCCTTTTATTGAAGCCGTCCGACAGGTAAAATGGGATGTAGGTCAGAACGATTTTTTGGTTATCCATCTTACTCTTATACCTTACTTAAAAGCAGCACAGGAGTTAAAGACTAAACCTACCCAGCATTCAGTAAAACAGCTTCTTGAAGCGGGTATTCAACCGGATATTCTTGTCTGTCGCGCTGACAGGAAATTACCTGCAGATATAAGAAAGAAATTGGCGCTTTTTTGTAACGTACATTATAACTCGGTAATAGAAGCTCTGGACGCAGAAACTATCTATGATGTTCCTGTGCAAATGCTGAAGGAAAAGTTAGCTGAGCGGGTGTTAACAAAATTAAAAATGAGCCATAAAAATGAGCCTGCCTTAGACCAATGGAAGGACTTCCTGGGTAGATTAAAAAATCCTACTGAAGAAATTAGGGTCGGCCTGGTTGGAAAGTACGTTGAATTACCCGACGCTTATAAGTCTATTGCTGAAGCATTTATTCATGCTGGCGCAGAAAATGAATGTGGAGTTGAGATAGAATGGATTTCGTCAGAGTCCATTAACGAAGAAAACTGCGAAAATCTGCTTGGTCATCTTGATGGTGTGCTAGTGGCTCCTGGCTTTGGAGAACGTGGAATACCTGGAAAAATAGAAGCTGTTAAATATGTTCGTGAAAAGAAAATTCCCTTCTTCGGTATATGTCTGGGCATGCAATGCGCTGTTATAGAGTTTGCCCGTAACATTCTTAAGTACAAGGATGCTGCTTCGACTGAATTTGACGAAAAAACCAAAGAAGCTGTTATTGATTTAATGGAGGAGCAAAAGAAAATAACAGATAAAGGTGGAACTATGCGTCTGGGTGCATATCCGTGTAATCTGAAAAAAGGTAGCAAGGCGGCAGCTACGTATGGCAAACAAAAAATTAGTGAACGCCATCGACATAGGTATGAGTTTAATAATAAATATTTAGATGCTTTCAACAAAGCTGGTTTGAGGGCATCGGGTATAAACCCGGAGACGGGTTTAGTAGAAGTTGTTGAGTTAGTTGACCATCCTTGGTTTATTGGTACGCAATATCATCCTGAATTAAAGAGCACAGTACTTAATCCCCACCCACTATTTGTTAAGTTTGTGGCCGCATCGCTGCAATACGCAAATAGCAAGAGTTAACGTAAGACTAGAGAAGTAGATAGAAATGGATAGAAATCAAGCCACTGGCTTAATATTAATTGCATTAATGGTGATTACGTATTTCACCTTTTTTGCTCCTGAGGCTCCATCCCCTGAACCCGAAGTAGTTGAGGAGGTAACCCAAGGTTCGACCTCAACAATAGAAACTAATGTTGATTCTGTACAAGATGAGACAATCATCTCAGATTCACTACATGCTGCAATGAATAGTCAGAAATACGGAATCTTTGGAGTTGGCGCTACGGGAAATGAGAGCATTAAAACTTTAGAAAATGAAGATATCAGGGTTGAAGTGAGCACTAAAGGGGCTTCCATCAAAGAAGTAGAATTAAAACACTTTGAAACTTTTTTTGACGAACCGCTTG
>JBCCSU010000373.1:0-3918 GCA_039199635.1 Bacteroidota bacterium
CGAGGGGATAGCTTGATTGACATTTTGAAAATGAAGTTCTGAGGGTTTAGAAGCGAATCTAAATTTTTAAAAAGGTGCTTTAGAAAAGAACGGCACCGGGTTAAAAATTTGCCTAAAGGCTTACAGGTATGGCTTTAA
The DNA here is from genome assembly GCA_039199635.1 of Bacteroidota bacterium. Lineage (GTDB taxonomy): Bacteria > Bacteroidota > Bacteroidia > Cytophagales > Cyclobacteriaceae > Fulvivirga. Next base: position 139 of record JBCCSU010000373.1, read on the forward strand.
CGGTAAGGAAAAGGATCAGATGGGAGAGTGGGGCGGCTCAGCGGCTGGTAGTACAGTCCCTGCAAGTTGTCCCGTGGTATGGACGAATTTGGTGGGGGTAGATGAGCAGGATGGCGATATTATACAAAACGTAGTGGCTGCGGCCTGGGACAACGCCGGGGCATCTTCTGAAAATGTTCTGTCTGCCGGTGAAGATGGGTGGTTGACGTTTACAGTAAATGAAAGTTCAGGTACTACTATTGTTGGGTTTGCGGTTATGGATACGGACCAAACGTTAAATAACGTTGATCATGGTATTTTGATTCGAAGCGATGGAAAACTAAACGTCTTGGAATCTGGAATAGGCCAAATTGCCGGTCCAAAACGACCCGACTACTCCATTGGAGATGAGCTACGTATTGAGAGAGCGAATAATGAAATTACTTACTTTCATAATGGAGTACCCATTCATACCTCCGGGGTTAGCAGCAACGCTGATTTAATTGTGGATGCGGCCATCTATTATCCAAACGGCCGAATATCCGAGGTAGAAGTATCTTTCGGCACTCAGGAACAGCACGATACGACTGGCCAGGGTGAGCTGACAGCCGCCCTTACAGCGAGTTACCCACTTGATGGCAATGCCAATGATGTATCCGGCAATGTATTAAATGGCACAGTAAATAGCGCTACGCTGACCACCGATAGAAACGGCAATGTCAATAGCGCTTACGCTTTTGATGGGGTGGATGATCGAATAACCATTCCGGATAACGATCTATTGGATTTTGCCAGCGAGCTTACCGTTTCACTTTGGGTCAAAGGTTTACCCCATGGCTCGGGTAACGATGCAGGTATTGCTATTGCTAAGCACGATGGAAGTGGCAACTCCAGAAGCTGTTCTATTGGAACGAACGCCGTTGGAAGCCCACTGGGGTCAAGGATGCAAGTCACGGTGTCTGCCAATGGTACAAACCAGAGTAATGCCTTTAAAGCATATTACACCTCTATAGATATCTTTGATAACACTTGGCATCATGTGGCCTTCACTTTTGATAATGGTATTTTGAGGTTATTCGTTGATGGCATGGAAGATGCTAATGTGGTAAAACATGTGGATGGAGAAGTTGGCACCTTATACGCCTCTACTACGGATCTTTCTATTGGGCATCACTATATGTCCGGAGTGCCGTCCAAATTATTGGAAGGCGCGGTGGATGACGTTCTTTTGTTGGCTAAAGCCTTAACAAGTCAAGAGATTAGCGCTCTGGCCAGCGGCCAAACCCCACAAGAAATAGATGCGGCAAACCAGCAGGCTACTACCATCTCCCGCGGCCTGGCCCATTATGATTATGGGTTTAGGATCTATAACCCCGCACTGGGAAGGTTCTTGTCAGTGGATCCTTTGACGAAGGGTTACCCAATGCTAACGCCTTATCAGTTTGCAAGTAACAGTCCGATAGATGGAGTAGATTTGGATGGGTTGGAATATTTAGATGCTGATGAATCTAGGATTGAAGCAAAGTATGGAAGAATAAGTCTAAAGCTAGACAACTTCAATTATGTTTTTCGTACAAATTGGTGGATAGCCAACATGGATCCAAAAAACTGGAGAGCAAATGAAATAGGTCTAAACCCTACAATAGCTAACATCAGTGCTTCATCTTCATCGGCAAAGGTAGAAAGCTTTCATCCAGAATTAGGTTTGAATGTGCCAGGAGTTCTAGGGGAAATTAAAAACCCTGCTTTACATGGTAAAAATAATGACCCTACTTTTGATCCAGCTGAAATAAAATTGGAACGCCCTAAAAATAGGTTTGATGTACCTAATCAAAGATTCAAAGAAAAAACTATTCAAGGTATAAGTACTAAGAATAGAGCACCTGGAACAGCTGTAGTTGGAGCGGCCAACATTATTAGTGTTGTATCGGAGTTTTATACACTTTTTGGTATGGCTGCAGACAAAACAGCTTTAGAGAGTCAAACCAGTACAGTTTTACTTGACGCTTTAGATGATTTAAAATTAGGCATCCAAGATGGTTTAGTTCCTGAAGAATATTTGAATCCAGTGGGCCTAAGCAATATCCTAAACGTAATAATACAAGGTGAAAACACGACTGACGACCCTAAGGTATTAGAGGTAGGTATAAAAATAGTCAAAGAGATTTCTGGTAATTTTAAAGATCCGAAACCAAAAACGAAGAAATCCGAACCTAGGTTTAGGAGGTACGGTGAAGAGTAAAGTGACTATAGAAAGTCTTTAGGTTGGGATGAAAGCCTTCCTAGTTTATATTCACTTTGGTTTGTTTGAATAGGAATGATTTCAAGCTGAAAAGGCCTTAAATCGTCTTTTGAGAACTGGCTAACCTCGTAGATTCCGTTTATATAAGGATTATCAGAATCAATTTTTAAATGATCAACTTCATCGATTTTGATTATTTCCCATTTTCCAGTTCTTGAGTCGTTTTTATTTCTTCTAGGAGCGCGAAAAACACCATCTTCGGTGAAAGATATCAATGCTCCTTCGTATAGATTACTTTCAGCATCTTTATGATCAATACTCTCAATAGTCCAAGCCCCTATTACTTTTCTTTCGTTGTCACTAGGGCTTACCCCGCAAGAACATACCGATACAATTAAGATATATAAAACTATTTTGTTATTAATCTTGGCTTTAGGAAGCATACGCCTGTCTGGTTTTGGCATCCCTGAGTGTCATGTCGATCATGTCCAGGATAAAAGCTTTGTTTTGTTCTGAGAGTTGATCAATGCTCTCCAGGCGTTTGATCGTTTCTTTATCCATAACCAGTGAAGTTTTGCCCATTAGGTAATCAATGGAAACTTCCAGGGCATCGGCTATTTTAGATACTACATCAATAGAAGGTTTAATGTCCCCCCGCTCATACCTTCCGATCACATCTCCCGAAGTACCAATGATCTTTCCTAGGGCTGCTTGAGAAAGCCCTTTCTTTTTACGCAGGAGCATCATATTATCGCCAAACTCCATAATGATTAGTCATTAAACTGCCTTGAAATCTAATAAAATCCAAAATTAAGTGAATTAAGAGTCTTAATCAATACAAATAAAGCTCGCTCAATTAAGATTGATCGTATAGATTTGTGAACGATAAGTCTTAAAAACTTTTTTCTATGGTCAAGCAAAAGTTTACCTCTACCAATCCTGACAGCCTGATCTACGAAAACGAACTGCTGAAACTTACCGTGCTGGGCGGTATCAAACTGGATGGATTAGACCGGATGCGGGTAACCTTAAAGATAGAACTCAAAAACAGTAGCGTTCCTCCGGTAAGACACAACCTGGACTTATACAATGACAACCAAACCGCGAAGCTGATCAGGCGCGTAGCCGAGAAACTAGAAATCGGTACAAGCGTCATCGCAGCCAGCCTTGCAGAGTTGACCGGACAATTAGAAGAATACCGATTACACCAGATAAAAGAGAACCAGCCCAAACCCTACGAACCACCGAGACTATCCAATGACGAACGAAAAGCCGCAGAAACCTTCCTCAAATCAAAGAACCTACTGGAAAAGACAAACGAGTTGATTGGTCAAAGTGGTGTGGTAGGCGAAGAAACCAACCGCCTGATCATGTACTTGATCTTTACGAGCCGGAAGCGCCAGCAGTAGCTTGGGAATAGTGCGGCTATAGCGTTGTCGTTGCTTGAGCCCTTCCTGATCGGCTATCCGATGACAGGTCTTTGCATTGGCTTTGTACAATTTGGTTTCGGTGGGATAGGTGATGTTTTTCTCTTCCTCCGTGGTGTCTGATTACACCCG
>JBCCSU010000374.1:0-3867 GCA_039199635.1 Bacteroidota bacterium
GACCTGACGCATATACCGACGTGGATGAGACCACCTATTTCACCCTGGAGTTTCCAGGTGGTGTACTGGGAGAAGGCGCCACGAGCTTTGGGCTTAACTGGAATGAGTTGAGGGTGAATTGTGAAAAAGGCTGGTACGAATTAAGCCCATTCCAATCGTATTCTGGCATTAGAGGAGTGACTAGTGATGGTAAGCAACTCAATCAAACCATACCCAATCAGCAGGCAAAACAGATGGACGATGATGCACTTGCCATTATTAATAATACTGATGTTTTGGTGCCTGGAGAAGAGGGGCTGAAAGATATTCGTATTGTGGAAGCGATAAAACGCTCAGCTCAAAATAATCAAAGAATAGAGCTATAAATTACTGATATACAATTATTTGTAATTACTTTACTTAAGTAAAGATTTATATTTAAATTGCTTTGGCCAGGACATATACCGAGGTTATTCCAATGAGTCCGCCTCTACTCAATGAAGGAGCTAACGTATAATATATTAGATACACTAGCGTGATGACTCTTTATTATTTCTATTCACCAGGTTTCTTTTTACCCGGGTAACGTTTTCCATCTTGGGTAAGCACTAATGTTCGATAATTCCCGTTTTCATCTGCCTCAAACTTAATCTGAGAATCCATGGATTTAAAGAAAAACTCGGTTTCTGACCAAGGAAATATTTCAATTGGGTTTTGGCCGGTTCCCCGGGCATAAAGACCATTATCACGCAGGGTAATGGTGATCTCAAAGTTTGGAAAGAGTTTAAATACTCCGACATATCTTTTAAGAACTTCTTCTTCTAGCTTGATTTCAGAGTACTTCCGGAAAGCCTTGATTGCTCTTGTATTCTTAATTCTATTTTTAAAAGTGGCTTCAATGCTGTCACCTTTCATCTCGAAATGGATAGACATTATCCCGTTCTCGAGGGCAAACGAGCTTTTAGAGGTTGGAAGTAGTTTTGATCTGTTGCCTAATCGAGAGCTGTATAATTGATTATCTTCAAAAATAACAGACCGCTTGGTGCCGTCATCAAATCTATATAAGCCTACTCATTTGTAAAGATCCTCATTCTCCACAAATACCGTATTCGAAATTTTGTAAGGTTTATCTATGGCTAAAGCCGCCATTTTAGTGGAGATTGTTTTAGGATCGTTGCAACTACAATTTGTAAAAACCGCAACAAAGACATCTTCCTCAGGCAGGTATATGGCATTGGTGCGAAAGCCGTAGTCGCCACCGGCATGCTCTATTGTTGGGCTGCCGTTTATCTCATCTAAAAAGAATCCAAACCCATAGTTTGTCTTCCTACCATCCACCTGTTCGTAATTTTTATAGGCCAGTTTTAACGTTTGTCGTCTTACTAGCTTGTTTGACTTCAGAGCACGATTCCAAATAAAGAGGTCCTCAACGGTAGACATCAAAGATCCGGCACCTGTAGCCAGGATACTACTTGTGTATTCTTTATTTATAAAGTTGCCTTTCTTCTGATAGCCATAGGCACGATTTTTAATCATTGCCGAGTTATTTAATGAGTAAGAATTGACCATATTCAGCGGCCTGAAGATATTCTCTTTAATGAATTCCGGATACGTCATACCAGACACCTTCTCAATGATATATGCAAGAATAAGGTAGCCAAAATTGTTATATCTGAAAGTTGTACCCGGTTTAAATTCTATTGGCTCATTTTTGAAGTAATCAATAAATTCTTCAAGCTTAAAATCCGATTTCCTAATGTTTGAGTTCCATGGTTTCTGGGTAATTGACCTGGTTATACCAGAGGTATGCGTCAGTAGATTTCTGATAGTAATGGTATGGTCATTAGTGGGGTAGTCTGGAATATAGGCGGTTACCTCATCATTCAAATCTAGCTTACCATCCTCCATTAACATGAGTATTGATATGGCCGTAAATTGTTTGGTAATAGAAGCTAATTGAAATATCATATGGGGTTGCATTGGAACATCCAATTCCAGATTAGCCATACCATACGCCTTATTATAAACGATCTCCCCATTTACCGCAACCAATACTGTTGCCCCAGGTTCATTAGCCGGATATTTCGAATTAAGCATTTCATCAAATTGATGCTCAAGATTTTGAGCACTGCAGGTGATAGCGCCTAGAGAGAAAAGAACTGTACTTAGGAAGTTTATATTCTTCATTTTTTGAGCGTTAATACTTTAACTATATTTTTAGTTAAAGTAACAACTAATTTTTTAGTCAATGAAAGTTTGCTGGTGAATATCTAGTTACGTCAGTTCGGAAATTCGCCAACTATATTATTTATCATTTGCAGCCTATTAAATTTTATAGCTATCAGTAGTTGGCAGATCATAGCACTTAGCGGTATCGCGGGCCTTATTATTGGCTTTTCAAAATCGGGTATCAAAGGCATAGCCATGTTAGCTGTGGCACTGCTCGCGCTGGCCTATGAAGCTAAGGCATCCACGGGCATACTTCTGCCCATACTCATTGGCGCAGATGTCTTTGCTGTGATCTACTACCATCGCCATGCAGATTGGGGTCATTTAGCTCATTTGGTTCCCTGGATGGCCGCAGGAGTGCTGATTGGAGTCTGGGCCGGCGCGGACCTTCCCGAAAAGATCTTTAAACAAGGGATGGCCGGAGTTATCCTATTCAGTGTAGTGTTCATGTTCTGGTGGGATAGGAGCAGCAAACACGTACCTAAGTCCCCTGTTTTTGCCCCGGTTATGGGTTTAGCCGCAGGTTTTGCTACCATGGTCGGGAACCTGGCCGGCGCCTTTAGCAACATCTATTTTCTAGCGATGCGGCTACCTAAAAATGAGTTCATAGGCACAGCAGCCTGGTTATTTTTTATTATAAATCTATTCAAACTGCCCTTTCACATTTGGGTATGGGGTACGATTACCTGGGAATCAAGCCTGATTAGTGTGCAAATCTTTCCGGCGGTAATCATTGGTTTCGCACTGGGGGTACGACTAGTAAGGCTCATTAAAGATAGTAACTACCGTAAAATGATCTTACTGTTAACTGCTATTGGCGCAGTGCTCATCTTTTTGAGGTAGTCCCCCATAAGAGATTAATGTGTTCAACGGTTTATCACAAGCCTATGGGAAGCTAATGATGTATTGGACCTCATTACCTTAAGCAAGTAGGTGCCGTTTTTTAACTCTTTGATATCTACTGTTGTCTGATTGTTTGCTTCTGAACTGGTGTAATTCACTTGCACTTGCCGTCCCATATTATCGAAAAGCTTTAGCTCGGTTCCTTTAAATAGGGGTGAGTCAAACGTGATGACGTCAACATCAGCAGGGTTAGGATAAACCTTCGATTCCGTGACTAAGCCAGCATCCAGGCTGGTGATTTTAGGGTTGGGGTCCGCGGAAATCTTCACTACAAATTGTCTGTCCCCGGATTTATCAAAGAAATTTCCAAATGCAAAAAATGTATTGTCAGGACCTTTGGCCAAACCCCATATTTGTTCAATTTCGAGGATATTATCAATACAGAAATCCTCATTCCATGTGCCATCAAATTTTAGTGATAGAATTTGTTCGCTATTAACATTTGATCCCTTGGCTCTCAAAAGCCCGCCTATAAATAATTGATCCTCTAGTTGCAATATAGAAGTTGGTCCAGATGGAAAAGATCCATTTGCATCGAGAGGTTGTTTATCCATGAACTCAGCATCAATCGAACCATCTTCTGATAACTTTGCGAAACCGGGCACCTGAATGTTGTCAAATGATTGATAACCTCCGCTAATGATTAGTTCATTTGAAGGCAATTCAATCATGTTAAGTATATAGCTCTTATCACCTCCAGCACCATTACCAATATTAAATGTATTATCAATTGAACCGTCTTGATTTAAACGAATC
>JBCCSU010000375.1:0-3864 GCA_039199635.1 Bacteroidota bacterium
CAACTACATTGGACTTGCGATATGGAGAAAATGATCAACTCAAATAAACTACCATATCCACTTTATACCATAAAGTGGTAATTGTTAAGATAGGGAAAAGGCGCTAAAAAATATCTTCAATTTCAGAAATCCTGACTCGACCTTTAAATTCTTATAAAAAAACAGGTGTCTCTGGTAAACCCACTTGTCGTGATCCTGTACCATTTTAGGTTCAAAAACATCTTCTGTAGCTTAAAAAGGAAAATTTTCGTCAATTGTTATGGTGTTTTTGCGACATTGATTTTTATGTCGGGTCAGGATTTCTGAATTAACTAAGATAGAGAGGTATATACCATTTGTCTTATCTTTCTTGTTAGTTATATCTATCTTCTATAGTAGTTGATTTTTAGAAATCAAACATTGATAGTTAACGGAATAGATCGAGCAGGTGATCTTAACACTAATCTGAAAGCTTTTTCAATTCATCCTTCAGCCTCTTTGGTAGTTTACTCACTACCAATTCATAGCTATGGTTAATTAAATGATGAATTTTATCGTCTGGAACACTACCATCGGTTGACACAGAATTCCAATATTTTTTATGCATGTGGTAACCTGGTCGGATGGCTCCATCAAACTTTTCCCTAAGCTCAATGGCGTATTCTGGATCACATTTTAGGTTAATAAACTCAAAGCTATCTATACCGGTTAGTGCATACATTTTGTCCATGACTTTAAAAACCAAGATATCTGGTCCGAAAGGCATATGCTCGGTTGTTCCCGCTTTGATGAGGCAATACCCTCTGAATTCTTCAATGTTCATGAATCTAAAATAATTTAACAAAAATTTAGATTAATCTAAATTTTTGTTTTGAATTAGCTAATTAATAATTTTGCTTTAACTATTTAAAAGCAAAGTAACTATGAGATACTTTTTATTTTTTTTCATTTCTGTTCCAACACTAACATTTGCGCAGCATCATTTGAAAGGGATCGTGTATGTCCAAGAAAAGGGGTTCCCTGGAGCAACTGTTCAATTACTGAGAACGGAATATGGAACAATATCGGGAGTTGACGGATCATTTGAGTTATCAGGAATTCCAGAAGGGGACTATGTCATAGAGATCAGGTCCGTAGGGTTTAAAGTTTATAAGTCAGAAGTATCAATTCCCTCTAGCAAGGCCTTCAAAGTGTCATTAGTTGAAAGTGCATTGACTATCGATGAGGTGGTGGTGACGGGAACAATGCAGCCTACCTACGTTTCAAGATCTCCTGTTAAAGTAGAGGTAGTTACTGCCAAACATCTCAATACCTACACGCCATCTGCAGCTACCAGTATTGTTGAGGGTATTTCTTTGGTAAATGGCGTGCAAGAAGTAGTAGCTTGCGGGGTTTGCTTCACCAACAGCATCTCCATTAATGGTTTACCAGGCCCTTATACTGCTGTGTTAATGGACGGATCTCCGATCTACGGCAACCTCGCCTCTGTTTATGGGCTCAACGGAATCCCTAGTATGATTATCGATAAGTTTGAAGTAATCAAAGGACCAAGCTCTACCCTTTATGGTTCCGAAGCAGTAGCAGGGGTAATCAATATCATCACTAAAGACCCCTCGCAACAGCCAAAAGCGACCATTGATATTATGGGGACCTCCCACTATGAATCCTTCGGAAATTTATCTCTCGCACCGAAAGTTGGTAAGAGTCATGGATTCATTGGTGTGAATTATGCCTATATAAACGATTTTGAAGATGACAACAGCGACGGTTTTGGAGATAACATCAACCTTGACCGCATCTCCCTTTTTTCTAAATGGAATATCTCCCGACCTTCAGAAAAAAAATTTACAGTAACTGGAAAGTACTACTACGAAGATCGCAGAAACGGTGTAGAAGCATTTCTGAAAGATCGGAATTATCGAGAATTACGAGGCGATGATGAAGTATATGGAGAAAGTATTTATACTCATCGTTTTGAACTATTTGGAACGTATGAATTCGATTTAATGGAAAAAATCAAATTGGATTACTCTCTCAGCACACATGATCAAGACAGCTACTACGGAGCGGATTATTATAAAGCTTCTCAGGATATTCTATTTATCAACCTCATATGGCAAAAATCACTATCAAATCACTCCTTAACGGGAGGTCTAACCTCCAGATATCAGAGCTATGATGACAATACAATAGCAACCGAAAATAACGAAGAAAACCTGCCGGATAACCAGTACATTCCTGGAATTTTCATTCAAAACGAATGGACAATAGACGATCAGGTGACCGCACTTCTTGGAAGCAGGCTCGACCACTATGAAAATCATGGATTTATTTATTCTCCTCGGCTGAGTTTGAAATACAAGCCTGGAGTTTGGACCACCCTAAGGTCCAACTTCGGCACCGGTTTTAGAATTGTAAACCTCTTTACCGAGGACCATGCATTTGCAACCGGGCAGCGCGAAGTCATTATTGAAGAAGAGTTACGGCCAGAAGCATCCTATAACGGCTCCATTAACCTAAACCATCTCTTTACATTTGGAGAAAGTCAAGGAATGATCGACATCGATGCATTCTATACTTACTTTACCAATAAGATTACTCCTGACTATGAAACGGATGGGGAGATTAGATATGCAAATACCAATGGCTATGCGGTGAGCAAAGGGATTGGTGTGAACATGCAGCAAGAATTTACTTTTCCTTTGTCCTTTAATCTGGGAGTTAATTATCAGAAAGTGGCAGAAACTGAAAACGATGAAACACGAGATATTGAATTTGCTCCAAAATGGACAGGGATCTTTACCCTGAATTATCATTTAAAAGAATGGAACATGGTGCTAGGTTATACAGCTCGCTTCACCGGTCCAATGGCGTTGCCAGAAGTTTTTGACCTGGACGAAAACGGAAATCCCTTACCTGAACCACGCCCAACAAGTTCTGATGATTTTGCCATACATAACTTTCAAATCACTAAAGATTTAAAAAAAGGATTTTCCCTATACGGAGGAATACAAAATATTTTTAATTATACACAACCCTGGTCACCAATTACTGGCATCAACGATCCAAATGCCAACCTTGGATTTAGCGACAATTTTGACACTGCCTACGCTTATGCTCCTATACATGGACGAGAGTTCTATTTGGGCCTTTCGTGGGGCCTTTGACATATAAGAAATAATGCAACCCTTCTCTGCCAAATATTATTCCGTTCATCATATCGAATATATTTCACCACCAAATTGAGAACTCTGGACTCGACGTAAATTTTTCTGTCGCAAACACACACTAATGACTGACAAAAAAATGTTTCCTGAACTATAAAAAGATGTTTCGAATTTGAAATAATGCAGGACTACGACATAGTAGATTTATGAGATATACTGATTTTAGAGAATTTAAGGGGTTGAGTCAGGAGATCTGAAATTTATTCTTTTAACGGGATTACGACCTTCCCAAGGGTAGGAAGCCCTCTCCACACCGTGGGAAAGACCATAAAGATCACAAGGAAGGTGTACATCTATAATTATTTCCAGGTTTTTCTGTTGCTAATGAAATACCCCTTCAGCTTTTTCTAGTCTTTCCAAAAAATGAACTTACCAGCCTTGGGGACCACATCCATTGCTTTCTTTCAGGTAGGTATAGGCTCTGTCCTGTGGCCGCTTGGACTCGTTGGTTTCTGCTCGCTCCCCGTTTCATGGCTAGCAGGGTACTTATCTCCCGGGGAAAGGTCTGCAGCAGTGCTCATCTTGGGCTGGTCCTGTTAGATTGCCTGCAATAAGGGCTGGTCAGCATCGCCCAGTACAGAAAGGTCGCTGAGGTCCTGTACCAGATCGGCATTGCCGCTGTCTGCTTCTATAGCCTGCACTTTCGTGAAGAGATCCG
>JBCCSU010000376.1:0-3835 GCA_039199635.1 Bacteroidota bacterium
AGGTTGGAAAAGCTCTTGAGGAGTCATAAATTGCAGTGTTTAATTGTTGGTCACACTTCAATTTAACAAACTAAAAACCCCGAAAAAAGCTGTTATCAGCCTATTTCGGGGTTTATATCTCTAACTTATAGTATTAACTTTCTGACAATCAGTTAATTGAAATATTCAAGGAGGCCCTAAATTAAAAGGATTAAATGACAACATCCCTTAGAATGCCACTCTTCTGACCTCACCGATAAGAACGGGAAAACAAAGTTCCCACGAACCGGCAATTACCATTGATCCTAATTTTTTGAGTAAGTATGGAGAAGTAACCGTTTAAACTTTACTATTTTTTGAAATTGTATTCGTTTTGACTTAGAACATTACCATCGTCATCTACAACCTTAATCAATCGTCCAAACTCATCGTATAAATAAGTACTGGTATAACCATTTGTATCAATGATCTTGCTTATCCCGGCACCAAGTTTATACTGATACAAAGTCACGGTGGCATCCGGGTTGGCCGACAAGATAGACTGCCTGGTACTAGTATTGAGTGCTCCACTGCTCGGATCGGTATAAAGTCCATTCAGGTCGGCTAAGGTCACATTCTCCACTTTAGCTACAGGGTAGCGATGGTCATATCCCCAAATTAGTACTGTACTCATGCCATCATTGGTAGAATACTGTATCACATTGCCAAATTCATCGTATTGGTAATTGGTATATGTATAGTCTTCTGAAGACAATTGGCTCATATCATCTAAACCCCCGGTAGGGAAATTTAGGCTTCTGTCTATTAGAATGAGATCCTGCCTGAATTGATCTAATGGAGATAACATTTTGTATTTATTTGCTGTCTTACTTATGAGTTGACCATCTTCATAATGCAGAACCTCAATGGGCACTCCTACCATGTGCCGGTAATCAGGATCTGATTCATCCCACATAAGTCCGAGCGTATTGACATGGTTAGTTTCAACACTATGCGTTTCGGCCTCCTCAGGATATCGCAGTTCTTTCCGTATTAAGCGGCCCTCACTGTTTGTATATTCACTTGACGTTTGCTGCAAGTGTTTATCATTGGCATATCCATAGTTCGTTTGAGTGGTAAGGCTTTGACCTGTGGCTGGGTCAAACGTTGTTTCAGTCTTACTTTCTAATACTTTCCATGCTGATATATAATAATAGGGTCCATATCTTAACCAGGTAGCTGCCAAATCATCTTTAAAGGTGAAACTATTGATCCTATCGAAGCCCTGGTTCCCATTCACATCAAGCAAGGTGTAGGTGTGTTCAACAGTCTGTAGCTTTTGACCTGTCTCATTGAATACTACCTTCTTCAGTAGGTCTCCTCGCATAAAGTCATAGTTGGGGTTTGGTGGAAAGGGATAAAAATCGGGGTTGAGCTCAAGCGGAATATACTGTCCATCAATATTAACCGTGGTCAGTTCACCGAAAAAATGATTGTTCACTGAATTATCATATGTGGTAGTCAGGTTACCTTCTATCATTTCTTGTACTATATCCGTACCAAAATCTGCGGGTTGAGTGTAGAAACGAATAGTTCGACCATTATTCGGAATAATCTCTGCTACTGATCCGTAAGTCACATTGGATCCGTAGCTGGTTTCTATCCCATTCATAGGACTGGATTGTATTTGATATCGAAGTTTATCGTAAAGAAAAAGTCTATCAGGGTAAAATCGCTGATACAATCTTGCATATTGTGGCACAGAAAAAATCTTTCCTGAAGAAATAGTATCTCCTGCATTATCAATTGCTACACTTCCAGTGTTCTCATCAAATTCTTGGTATTTATAGGTTTTGACAATAGAAGGTGTTCCCTCCACATCGTCATCCAGCGTAGTTTTGGCGATTCTTAGGCCTCCCCCCTTAATATTGAGTGATCCACTCACATCTTCATGGTCCTGCAAACGAAAATCATGCATTTCATACTCGTAACTTATAGAGCCTCCTGTGGGTAAGGTCCTCTTTTCTAAAATGCCCGACATCATATGTGATAAGCTTGACTGGCGATCCACCCTGGTGGTGTTTGGCAGATCATTGACCAGTCCTGTTCTTGGAAAGATGGAGAACTGCGAGAGCTTATGATAGTCGGTATTGGTTTGAGGAGATCCAGGCATTGACGTAATATCTAAGATGGGATCGTCAAGGTAACAATATAATCTTGGAATAAGCGAATGTCCAAAGGTATCCTCACCATTACCATTGTAATAACCCCAGAAATCTTGCTCATAAGATCTACGATCCGGCAGAATAGACGGATTGTAATGAAAAACGTGAGGTGATTTTACGTTATTTGGCGTTTCTTCCCATAAACTATCTAATCTTAACCGTCTAAAATAAGGTTTTACCTCAGTTGGATAGCCATTAATACCTGGAGACGTTAAATAAGACAATCCGAAGTTAAAAATTTTTGACATCCCATCTTCGATTCGAATGCGCTCTAGTGCCTTAACCGTTGAACTTTCATTGGCATAACATCCACTTCCAGGTATATCATTCTCGTAAGCACCATTTACCACAATGGACGGATGAGCATCCTCTCTAACATTTACTGATTCATCAAAAAATACATTCCCACCAGCCCATTGTATTTCGCTTACACGTTTGAGTTCCGATATAGTCAAGGTCTTGCTGAAGCGAAGAGCAGAGGACTCAGGAGGAAAGGTCATATTGCCAACATAGGCTTTTGTTGTAGTATTACTAAGTTCCAGAAGCTTCTCATCCTCATAAATTAGCATAATACTATCCGTGCGGTTTGCCGAAATAATCTTCGTAAGCTTCCAGGTTGAATTGTACTTAAGATTATATTGCGAGCCAGGACAACCTGCAGTATTCAATTCGCACTGTCTTGGAAGACTCTGGGGAAAAGGTTTCGCAGGCAGAAATTTAAAACGATCATCGTACCTATTATAGGTAGTGGAATGACCCTTATTTATTTCTCGTTTTTCGGTAACTTCGAATTTGTAGATAGTGCCGTCTGGTACCGTTACATCAAAAGCGATGATCTCTAGGTCTTGAACAAAATTACTCTGAGTAATGATGCTTTCACCATTCGGTCCAGTGCAATATCTCATAGAATCAATCCAGGTATTTTTATGATAAGGGGTAATGAGCAATGGCTGCTTTGGAATGATTTGTATGGTAGAATCTGAATCAAAAACAAACTTTCCGGAGTAACCTGCAAAATTAAACGAAAAAATATCGGGCTCGATATCATAACTATTGTGTATGACTAAATCTTGATATCTACTGTAGTTATTCCAAAAACGAAAATTCGGAAATATATTTGGATCTCCTCCGTCATACCTGGTAACTAAGGCATTTGTGCTGTCAGAGTGGTACAAGTAACCGGCACCGTAAATATCTCCGCCATCAGGATCAATCTTTCCTCCGGACCCGGGTGTCGGAGCCTGATTTATGGCTACCGCCAGATCATCAGGAAGTCCTACAACGGAACGACTAATCAGCCCTCCTACATTTAAGGTCCACCCCATCCCTACCCAGGTTGGAAAAGCCTCTACTTTCTGTCCGGAGGCATGATAAGAAAGTGAAATGGGTAGGCTTAACTCTTTGGATCTTACGGTATAAATAGGAATGGATATATCCGGTATACCGGTATAAGGAGAAACCGGTTGATCTATATATTGATTAAAAGCTGCTGCCTCCGGAGTAGGTGGTAACGCAACATTAGGTAAACCTATTTCTTCCTGCCCATATAAAAATGAGCTATAGAAAAGAATAAAGATTAGCAAAGCATATCCATAGTGCATATCGCCGATTATGGGGGTTGACTTAAAGATCATAGCTAAAATAATTATCAG
>JBCCSU010000377.1:0-3823 GCA_039199635.1 Bacteroidota bacterium
GCAGTCACCGTTGTAGAAACCCAAGCAGCACGTTTGCAGACCGCCGACCTTGGAGAGGTTATAGCCCAGGTTCAGGGTGTTAATGTACGCCGTAGCGGTGGATTAGGTTCTAATACTCGTTTTTCACTTAATGGACTTACTGACCATCAAGTTCGTTTCTTTCTGGACGGCATTCCACTTGACTTTATGGGTTACTCCTTTGGTATTGCCAACGTGCCAGTGAATCTGGTTGACAGAGTAGAAATCTATAAGGGAGTGGTACCCGTTCGCTTTGGAGCGGATGCCTTGGGCGGAGCAGTGAACTTGGTATCTCCTAAAAGTTTTTTTAATACTAGCGGAGCCGCTTCCTATCAAGTGGGTTCATTTGGAACCCACCGTGCTACTATTGACATGCAACATCAGTCGAGTAGCAGTGGATTCTTTATACAAAGTAGTGCTTTTCTTGATGCTGCCCGAAACAATTATGACATAGATGTGGAGGTACCCGATGAACGAGGTCGATTATCAGAAATTACTGTACCCCGCTTTCACGATGATTACCTAGCGTGGGGAGTGAATGCCGAGGCAGGTTGGCGTGATCTGAAGTGGGCAGCCCAGCTTTCGCTGAGTTTTTTTGCAAATCAGTACACCCGTGATATCCAGCACAATAATGTCATGACCATACCCTACGGCGAGGTTAATTCAAAAGTAGCGAATTATGGTGGATTATTGCGCTGGCAAAACGAATGGAAATCGAGGTTATCGTTAGAGGTCACTAGTGGCTATTCTTACAGACAAACCTCTTTTCAAGATACTAGTATTTATTTCTATAATTGGTTTGGTGAGCGATTGCGTGACGACGACGGATCGTTACGCATCAGGCCTAGTGGGGGTGAGATTACTTTCTTACCCAGTGACCGACGGGTCTGGGACGACAACTACTACGCTCGCCTGCTGATGAAGTATTCACTCAATGATAACCACCAGATTCGCTTTTCTTTGGCTCCCACCCTTGTAGCCAGAACCGGAGATGAGTTAAGGCAAGTTGATCCTAATGCATTTGACCCTCTTACTAGCCAACGTGACGTACTTACCATAATTAGTGGAGTGGAGTATGGTTGGAACTCCAGTGATGAAAAACTTGAGAACATCACTTTTGCCAAAAGTTATTTCCAGAGTTTACGGGCTGAAGAACCCATACCAGGAACTGTAGACGGTATCCAAAACCGTGATCGCCAATCCCACGACTTTGGGTTTGGAAATAGCTTACGCTTTCATCTCAACGACCAATGGATTCTTAAAGCTTCGTATGAATGGGCCACTCGTTTGCCCCGCCCTCGGGAGATATTCGGCGATGCGGTACTTATTTTTGACAATCTATCTCTAGAGCCTGAGCGTAGCCATAACGCAAACCTGGAGCTCAACTATCAGCAAAGTACGCCCGCCCACTCGGATTGGTCTGCAGGTATTACGGGGTTCCTGCGGCAGGCCGATAACTTGATTGTTCTCTTAGGTAATGATGAAGTATTTCAGTATTAGAACGTGTTTACAGCTACTTCCCAGGGGGTAGAAGCAGTGGTGGGATGGACATCTACTAATGACCGTTTAAGTTTAAAAACCAATGCTACTTATCAGGACTTCCGAAATGCTTCGGATAAGGGCCCTTTTGGATTCTTCGATGGCGACCGCATTCCGAACCGCCCATACCTGTTTGCCAACGGGGCCGCTCGTTACGTATGGCCCACTCCCTTTTACAAGCATGACCAGATCAGTTTTTTTGCTAGTACCCGCTATGTACACCAGTTCTTTCGTAGTTGGGAGAGTGCCGGGCGAAGAGATACTAAGCAGGTGATTCCTTCGCAGTTTGTTCAAAATGCAGGATTTACTTATAAGTTTCCACTAGGTAATTTTTTGACAGCTTGCACTGGCGAAGTTCAGAATATTAGTAATGTGCAAATATTTGATTTTTTCGGGGTGCAACGACCTGGACGTAGCTTTTTCTTTAAGATCACTACGCAGCTCTAACTTAACTGATTTCACAACTTAACCAATACAATCATGATGAAAACAATAAAATTTTTACCAATTAGTCTGATCGTCTTTCTAACCTTTGCGTGCAGCGAAGATGATGGGCAGGGACAGGATGACGGAAGCGATAATGCCGGACCACTCTATGCTGTTGATAACCGAATTTTCACACCAGACGGTAGCCTATCGTATCTAGTTACGGCCTCTGCGTTGGACGATGCTTCTATCGATATTACTGATTTTTCAGGTCTTCCAGAATTTCCTGGTTCAGCAAGGGTATATGGCCCTGAAATGCAGGGCGTGACCTACCTAACCAATGGTGACCCTACAATAACCGAGGTAACATTCGCCGAAGATGGCGAGCCAGAAATTGGACGAGTAATCTCTTTTGCTGGAGAAGGCGTAGAATTTACTTCAGGAGGGAGCTTGAATGTCTTTCTCTCACCCACCAAGGCTTATTTTGTTAGTCAGACTACTCTTGAAGTTGTGGTGTGGAACCCAGAAATCATGGAAATTACCAGTACCTTCCCTCTCCCATTGACAGTCACACCAGGGAGCTTTCGTTTGTTTCTCCGAGGGAAGCCTATCATAGTCAATGACCTACTCGTGTTGATATCTTACGAGTGGACTGATAGTGACCGATTTAATAACAATGGCGTAACGGTGACGGTCGTTGATACCAATAGCGATGCGGTAGTCTCGAATACTGTTGAGGAAAGAGCAGTTTCTTTTTTCGCTTATGCTGAAGACAATGCGGGCAATCTATACTTCATCCCAGATACTGAGGTAGCGTTCGAGCACTATCTGGTGCCGGATCGAGTACAGGCTCCGGTGATGCTGCGGATGATGGCTGGGGAGATTTCTTTTGACCCGGATTGGTCGCGTTCATTTACCGAAGAGTTAGGAACACGGTTCTGGGGGAATTCCTTTCCTGGTCCTGATGGTTCGGTCTATTTTCTAGCTCTGGACGATGAGCTTCCTGAAATAGAAGACGTAGAAATTACGAATGATTTTAGCAGTATAGAAGGGTGGAAATGGTACCGATTAGACGGGTTTGATGCTGATTTCGAAGAAACCACTATTGATGCCGGGTTCATTGGTGGCTTTGCTTTTTTTGCTGATAAGGAATATTACGTACAACGTTTTAATGAAGCTGATGAAACCTATACATTATTTAAAACTACTGCTCCAGGCGGCTTAAAAGAAGGATTGACTACTCCTGGGTTTTCGTACAGCATGTTACGAGTCCGATAAAAGCACTCTTCTGTTTGTGGCACTCGATTATTTTTTGACGCCATAAAATCTTTACTAGTGTGGAATTAGTAAATAGATGAGTCCGCTCCGAAAACTCTGTTTAAGGCTTTTTCAACCCTCGAATTTGACCTTGATTTTGACTTTTCAGAGTGGACTCAATAGACAATTAATTTTTCTGCTAAAATCAAAGATTGAAACTTATTTAACTGATTTTTCTAGTATGCTAACTAGTGTCTGTAAGAAAGGGTAAAAAATGGTTGTTTCACCATGAGGGGGCCGAATTTATGATATTGTTGGACCTGAATCTAACAAGAAAAAAGTTGATCATGCCATTTTCATCGATTTTGGTCGCCTAAAAAAAGGTAGGTTTCATTCCCAGAGGGGTTTTTCTATGAAATTGGCCCTTTCGTTCGGCTAGATTCACCGCTCTTTTGACTATTTCCAAGGTTGATTTTTCAGGTTTTGTGTGGGAGAAGCGCGTTCATTTTTTTTGTTAATAATGGGTGAAATTTGAAGGTATTTGATTCTCTTGCAAGCAGCTCTTTTTATTAAAAACCTCTCC
>JBCCSU010000378.1:0-3817 GCA_039199635.1 Bacteroidota bacterium
CAAAATGGATCTCGCATAGCCCTATTAAAAAATAGAAGCCTGGTTGAATTTCACCAGGAAAAAGATAATACCCAATTTATAGTAGGTGACATCTATTTGGGTACAGTAAGAAAGGTAGTTCAAGGATTGAATGCCGCTTTTATTGACATAGGGTACGAAAAAGACGCTTTTTTACACTACTTAGATCTAGGACCTAAATTCAGTTCACTACAAGCTTTTACAAAACAAGCACTGAATAGAAAGAACGCATCGAGCAAACTTGATAACTTCAACATACGTCCAGATATAGACAAACATGGAAAGATCACTGACATTCTTTCCAGAAACCAGCAGATACTGGTACAAGTAGTAAAGGAGCCAATTTCTACAAAAGGGCCGCGATTATCCTGTGAGTTATCATTAGCCGGCAGATACATGGTATTAGTACCATTTTCAAATTCGGTTAATGTTTCAAAAAAAATTGTTAGTGGCGAAGAGCGTAAGCGACTATTAAGGCTTGTATCCTCTATCAAGCCGGCCAACTTTGGCGTTATTATCCGTACAGTGGCAAAAGGGCGCGATGTTAAGGAACTCGATGCTGATCTCAGAAATTTAGTAGAATCCTGGAAGAACGGTGTAAAAAAGCTTAAAGTAGCCAAGCCTAGAGAAAAGGTAATTGGTGAAATGAATAAAGCTTCTTCATTACTCCGTGATGTGCTAAACGAGTCTTTCGATAATGTTTTTATAGACGACAAGGAAATCTTTACTGAGGTAAAAGATTATATCAAGACTATCGCTCCGGATAAAGAAAAGATCGTTAAACAGTTCAATGGCCGAGCCAAGATATTTGAACATTTCGGTATTGAAAAACAGATCAAGTCAGCCTTTGGGCAATCCGTAAGCCTTAAAGGTGGCGGATATTTAATTATAGAGCACACAGAAGCGCTACACGTTATAGACGTAAATAGTGGCAATAAGTCGAATAGAGAGGAGGGGCAGGAAGCTACAGCCTTATCTGTAAATATTGAAGCTGCAAAGGAAATAGCACGTCAACTACGCCTTCGCGACATGGGCGGTATTATCGTTGTTGATTTCATCGATATGAAGCGAACGGAAAATAAGCGATTGATCTACAAAACCATTAAGGAAGAAATGGCCACTGATCGATCAAAATTTACTGTGCTTCCTTTATCTAAGTTTGGCTTGATGCAGATCACCAGACAGCGAGTAAGGCCTGAGATGAACATCACTACTCGTGAGGTTTGCCCTACTTGTAATGGCTCCGGTAAGATCAGCGCCTCTATTTTAGTTTCTGATCAAATAGAGCGTACCATCGAATTTCTGCTCAGCAAGCAAAATGAAAAAGACATCAGCGTAGTCATACACCCATTCATTTATGCCTACTTCACAAAAGGCACAGTATCAAGGAGACTAAAGTGGTATCTAAAATATTTTAAATGGGTGAAACTCATCCAGGACTCTTCTATTCCTATCACCGAGTACAAGTTTTACAATAAACTTGGTGAGGAAATAGATGTGAACATTAATTGATTAAAACCTCGGCTGTTTTTACTAAACGGTCGAGGTTTTTCTATTGCACTCCATTCACGAAGATGGTCGTTTTGAAATCTTCGAAACCAGAGAATACCACGCTCTTAGCACTTAGGGCTGAAACTAAGACAGCAATCCTGTATCAATCTTCTCACTTTTACAAATTATCATAAACTGCTCGAGTTTTTTTAATTGGCTGTCAGGAGTAAAACTCTGCTGAGCTAGCTCTACCGCTTTTTTTTGAGCAGTTTTCAATTGATCAGGATTTCGAATAAATGGTGCCAGCTTTCTGAAGAGGTCATTTGGATATCTCGGATCGTAACTAAAACCACAATTTTCTGATTCGATCAACTCCTTCACCCAACCTCCGAAATTGGCAATGATAAACTTACCTGCCGCCAGTCCATCAAATAGTTTATTAGGGCAGCCTGTAGCCAGTATGGGAGCGTGGTGGAAAGAGATGTAAATCGCATCACACTTCGCCATTAAAGTCCTAACTTTTTCTTTGTTCCCTTCTTCCTCCCAAACTACCTGATTTAGGCCTTGAGTCAAAGATCTTATTTTCTGATACTGAGCTCCGGAACCCATCAATATAAACTCAACGTTCGCAGGAGCGACTTTTATGGCATCAACCAGGTACTCCAAATGATTAGCAAGTCCAAATGTTCCCAGGTACCCTATAGTAAATTTTTCCTGATTTAACTTTTTAGACGGCCGGAAAAAATCCGTATCTGCCATGTTAGTGATTACCTCTATCGACTTGTTTTGGGCTATTTTGGCAATGTACTGCTTTATGGGCTCGGAGAGCGCTACGATTGACGTAGCACGCTGATACGTTTTTTTTTCAAGTATTTTGGCCAGCGTAATGAGCAACGGGTTTTTGAGTACGCCTAACTGCACCGGGGCTTCAGGCCAGAGATCGCCTACTTCAAAAATGTAAGGAATATCCATTCGTCTTTCAGCGAATAAGGCGATCAAACCAGTGGTTAATGGAGTACTTATTACATAATTCAGTTTAATATTTTTTATTCTCCGGAGAACGCGATATGCCTGGTAGGCAAATAACCAAAAAGCGTGAATTCTACTCCAAAAGCTAAGATGATTACTGTAGTAGATAGGTAAGCGGTGTACGGTATATCCGTTTAAGGTCAGTGTTGAATACTTTTTGTCATTGTATGCGGTAATAACATGAACCTCATGGCCTAGTTGTGAAAGGTGGTTAGCGATGTAGTAAGACCTGATTCCCCCACCGTCTTCAGGAGTTTTGAAATATTGGTGAATAAGCGCAATTTTCATATCTAATTAAAATACGCCTATAAAAGCGGCAGAAGTGAATTATTTTACATGCTTCAAATTTAAGGTTTTCGTTCCATACACGTGTAACGCACACTTACTAATCAAGTAATTAATGGGCGCTGCCGGGCATTTCAATTTGGTTTTACGCTTTACATCAAACGGCAAATGAACCGATGCGACCACATAAGCACACGGTATAGAAATACACCATCCAACCGCCAGGGATTTTGTTCTCTTTATTTACTGGAACTTAGTTTCAAGGACTTTGAATAATTAAGAATATTATTAACAGTACGGTCTGAAGGCATCTTCCGGGCTTTATCTAATTCAGCTTTCATAGAAAGAATGTCTTTATACATTTCCTCTAATTTGGCATCACATAGCAGCGCCTTCCTGATTTCTTTAGTTTCTAGTTCTGAGGTTTCTTGGTAGACGTATCTTACTACATCATCTTGGGTAAATGTTTTGATCATAGGCAATATTATATTGTTTCATTTTCTTTCTTAGATTGATGAGCGCATACCTCATTCTCCCCAATGCAGTGTTTATACTAACCCCTGTCGTCTCGGCTATCTCTTGAAAGCTCATCTCCATATAATGGCGCATCATCAACACCTCTTTTTGTGATTCAGGGAGTTCCTGAATCAGCTCACGAAGCTTCGAGTGCGTATCCTGTTTTACTTGTTTGGACTCAATAGAGTCTTCCGAAAACTCTAGCGTATTAAAAACATGACTGCCATCTTCCATTACAATGGTTGGATAACGCTTTTCTTTTCTGAAATGATCAATGGCCATATTATGCGCAATACGCATTAACCACGGTAAAAACTTACCTTCCTCGTTATATCTACCCTCTTTTATAGTCCTTACCACCTTTACAAAAGTTTCCTGCAAAAGATCCTCCGCTACATAGTTATCCTTTACAATTAAATAAATAGTAGTAAAAACCCTTGATTTATGGCGGGTTAGCAACTGTTCAAATGCCTCTTCG
>JBCCSU010000379.1:0-3776 GCA_039199635.1 Bacteroidota bacterium
AATTTAGCTTTTATTACTAACACACCACCTGTAGGTAGATTAAATGCTATGAGCAAAATAGGGCACACACACTTTAGCTTTTCATAAGCTTTAAATCTCCCACCTTTCCGTCGAATTCTCCCATTAATCCACTAATTTTCCCTCTATGAAGATATCGATGATCGCTGCAGTGGCAGAAAATGGAGTTATAGGTAAAGACAACGATCTGGTTTGGAGCTTACCAGATGATATGAAGTTTTTCATGCGCACCACTTCAGGACATCCGGTAATTATGGGGCGCAAAAACTATGAGTCCATTCCTGAAAAGTACCGGCCCCTTCCCAAACGAAAAAATATTATTATTACGAGACAGTCTGATTATAAAGCCGAAGGTGCTTATGTGGTAAATTCATTAAAAGAAGCCATTTCTTCAGCTCTGGAAGGTAATTCCGAGGAGGTCTTTATTATCGGCGGAGGTCAAATCTATGAAATGGGGTTGGATATTGCCGATACCATGTACATTACGGAAATCCATGAAACTTTTGAAGGAGATACCTATTTTCCGGATTATGATCAATCGCGATGGGAAGAAACGGAGCGCACTCCACATGATACAGACGAACGACACCAATATGCTTTTGATTTTGTCACATACAAAAAGAAAAAGTGAAACTAACGGGCAAAACAGTTTGGATCACTGGAGCTTCATCCGGCATCGGTGAGGCGCTGGCTTATGCACTTGCCAAAAAGGGATGTAAACTCATTTTATCGGCGCGCAGAATAGAAGAGTTAGAGCGTGTAAAAAGTTCTTGTGCTGAATCTGACCAAACCAATATTGCCTTGCTTCCGCTAGATCTTGCCGCGGGAGATTCATTGCAACTTATTACAGAAGCCGCAATCAATTTATTTGGCAATATCGATATTCTCATTAATAATGGTGGAATTAGTCAGCGTTCTTTAGTCCAGGACACGGGACTTGAGGTCTATCGAAAGTTGATGGAAGTCAACTATTTTGGTACTATTTCTCTGACAAAATACCTTATTCCGCATTTTATTAAAAGAAAGCATGGCCTATTTGTAGTGGTCAGCAGTCTTGTGGGAAAGTTTGGCACTCCTTATCGCTCGGGTTATACCGCCTCAAAGCATGCTTTACACGGTTTTTATGATTCGTTACAGGCTGAACTACATCAACATGGCATTCGGGTCTGTATGCTCTGTCCGGGTTTTATACGAACTAACATTTCCAATAACGCCCTCACTCAATCCGGTGAAGCACTTGGAGAAATGGATCCGGCACAGGCTAATGGAATGTCTGCTGACAAATGCGCTAAGAAGATAATCTCAGCTATTCAAAAAGGTAATTCTGAAACCAACATTAGTGGAAAAGAAACGTATGGAGTCTTGTTAAAACGGTTTTTTCCTGGCTTGTTTAGAAAGATAGTGCGTGGGGCAAAGGTCAGATAGTATAGTCTGAAGCCGAAGTTAATTTTTTATTAGTGAATCATCACACCAAGATGAGCGCCCGCCCAACGCTGTCGTGCTAGGTCTGAAGATACATAGGACTCGTTAAAAAGTCCTGGCTCAATGTTTAGCGGGTTACTGCTTAAGGCTAGGCTGTACGAGAGCCCGCCAAAAACATAAATACTATTCAATTTAGGGTGTAAGCGTGTGCCTACAGATACTTTAGCCCGAGAAATGAGGTTGAGCTTATCATTTAGCTCATCACCTTCATTATAATGCATAACTTCTAATCCACCACTTAGAAAACGATATTCATTCATGCCAGGTGTGGTAGTACGATTGAAAAAACGCTTGTAAAGCCCATAACCAAGTGCCCACTGCGTTTGATCCTGCTTTATAAAATCAGGGTTGTAACCAAAAATAACTGCGTTCTGAATATAAATAAATTTGGAGTCTTGTCTTCTGCCATTCTTTAAGGTACCTGTTACCAATTGATAATTAGTATAAAAAAGTTCGTCAGCGTACACCATAAGTTCTATACTGCTACCAGCATTGAATAAACCAATGGCAGTACCATCTCGTGTTCCAGCCTCCTTGCCACCTCTATAAATATTTATTAGTCCAATTTGTGTGCCCTGCATCTGCCCACCGATATTTACTAAACCTACTTGAAAACCGTTCATTTTCTTGGCACGGTTCACCAACCCAATCTGAACCGCGGTTTGTTTTGACTCCAGCATAGTATTCTTCCCCTGAATGGTCTCAGCCCTATTAAAACCCGCTACTTGTAGTCCCTGCAAAGTTTTACCTACATAATTAAAGAGAAGGCTTACCTGGGTTCCGTCATAAGAACTCACTACAGCATTGTATCCACCCGCCAGTTGTACTCCAAAGCCATATTTCTTCACTACGTTCGCTATGCCGCCTACTTGTAGACCAAATAAGGCCCCATTCGCTAAATTCACTCCGCCTGTAAACTGACCTCCGAATACATTAGTGATTACTATATTACTTAACCCGGCTACTTGTAAACCTTCCAAATTAGCCTCAAAGCCCGATTTGATCTTTTTGCTAGCTTCTTTAAAATTCATGGTAGCGAAAGCGTTTCCCCCTGTAGCGTTGAAGAGGCCCGCTATCTGAAGGCCCTTGGTATAGCTCGTGTTAAGATTGGAGAAGGTAGCTAGTTCCAATACATGATTAGCCACTGAATAACCTGAGGTCATATTAATAGAAAAACCATTTGCATAACTGCCAGGGTGTAAACCGTTGGTTCCTAAGGAAGGCGCAATCGAAAATTGGAAAATACGGAATCTCAACGCTGCTTTCTCTTGTGAATAAGAAGAAAAAACTATGACACAAGCACCTACAAGAAAAAGTAGTTTTAGTCTCATTATCAAAACTATTGTCAACTCAAGTTCCCGAGATTAACGATAGACTTTGACCTACGGTATAAATACTCGATGGATAAACGTATTTTCAGGTAGTTAGCGGTTACCTACCCTTAGACTTGAATAACGCCCTCCCTCAGTACATCCAGATAACTATGGTTGATCTGGGTAATTGGCATAGAAAAAATATTAGGTTTATGGTCACCTTTCAGTTCCGTAACTCGCTTTTCTATACGTGAATAAAGTAGCGACTTGGTTTTCACTAAGAGGATAGTTTCAGTAGTGTTTATCACCTCCTCACCTGACCATCTCAGTGTATGAATACTGGGTATCACATTGGCACTATTTGCTAGTCTTTCCTGTATTAGTGTTCTACCAATTTCTCTTGCCTCGGCAGCGTCCTTGGTAATTAGATACACCAAAACCATATTTAATTATTTCGGCTGTAGAATCCTGAGGATGTCAATGATTTACGCATGAGGGTTCTGGCCCTATGCAATCTGGTTTTGACCGTACAAACGGGAATGTCTAATACTTTACTAATTTCATCATATTTTAATCCCTCGAAGTCTCGTAGAAATATAGCTGACTTAAACTCAGGCTTTAATCCGTTAAAGGAATTCATTACTTCATCGCTAAATGTATTTTTAAATACCTCTGGACGAACTGAACTTTCATAGTACGGGTTTCCAGCGTTATCTTCAGGTATTTCTATGATGGGGTTATTTTGTTGGCGCCGGTAGCTGTTTATAAATAGATTATACATCATTCTGAACAACCAGGATCTGGCGTTAGTACCCAACTCATAATGCTGGTAATACTTCACCGCCCTTAGAAAAGTATCCTGCACCAGAAACGCATGATCAGAATGATGATGACACATGCCTCTTATTAAGACAGACACTCATCTCACGTCGATGCCAATTTGTTCCGACATGGGCACGCACG
>JBCCSU010000380.1:0-3739 GCA_039199635.1 Bacteroidota bacterium
AGCCAGGTCAATGAGTACTATCCTTACGGTTTGGCCACCAACAAGAGCTGGCGGCTCAAAGGCTACCTTGATCCGTGGCAGCTCTATCAGGCCGGCCATGCGAACTTCGATACACTGACGGGCAACTACGACTTCCTGTACCGAAGTTACGACCCGGTACTGGGACAGTTCACGGCTGCTGACCCACTGGCAGTGGTCACACCGGGTCACAGCCCTTTCCATGCGAATTACAACAACCCGGTGATGTTTACCGATCCTTTGGGGTTATGCCCGGAGTGTCCCAGGGATAAGCGATACTACGATGCACGGGACAATTTCATGGACTATGAGCCCACTTCGTACGTAAGCCCCAATCTGAATGGCGACAACTGGATGGTTTGGACCGGCCGTCATAGAGATCACTGGAGTGATGGTATCGGCTTCGGCAATGGCTTTAGTTCGTCTGATTTCAATGCGTTATGGAATTCCGCCTTTGGGGGTAGCTGGGCCACTTCCCAGGGAGTAGACCTTTTTGGTTCTCATTCAGAAGCATTCAGCGCAGGGCTTGGCTATAATGAATACCACAACAGCTGGGAGTCTACCACGTTCGGCAGTATCGGTAGAGGGAGAAGACTAGCGCAACACCACTTCAATGGAGATTTTGTGCAGATTGGCGGAGATGGAAAAGTGTATGTTCCCTACACCAACGTTTCATATTGGGATTACAAGGCCAATGCAGCTGCTAATTATAATTTTCTATCAGGTTTTGGTGAAGTAACCAATATCGATTTTAGCGACCCGAGAAATCTTTTCAATGAAGGAGTTCTCTCAGACATGGGTGATGGTAACTATGGAGTCCAGGTTACTGGTACTGAATTAGGTTTAGCTGGCAGTGCTGGTGCAGCCAAAGTTGTTAAGTACGTCAAGAACCCAAAGAAGATAATCGTTATTGGAGAGGATATGCTGAATAGGGTTATTCCATATGCTGAAAAATATGGGTTCAAATATTTTAAACCAAGAGGAAAGAATCCAGCAAATTGGATGAAAAATCAAGTTCAATGGATTAGAAGGCAGATAAAAGATCCAAATACAACAATTATTGATATTGGTCCTAAAAGATCAACTCCAGCAAGTAAATACTATATGAAAGAGTTAGAAATGTTAAGAAAATGGCTAGGCGGATGAATGCAGATGAACAAAACTTTATAGAGGAACACGTTATTAAGCTGGTTACAGGTAATAAAGAAGGAGTATCAATAGAAACGATATTGGACTATCTGGACTATACAAACCGAGTAAGGTATGATGAGAAGGATATTAATCCGATCCTAAATAAACTTATTTCAGATCAGATCATCTATGAAGATCAAGATTTGTATTTAGCTAAATAAATAGGAAACTGGAAATAGAAAGCCTCTAAAGAATCAGGGGCTTATTACATAATAGCCTGTAGCTTATTTTTGAAACAAGTGCAATTGTATTAAAAAGTTAATAGCAGTGGTGACACCGGGTCACAGCCCTTACCATGCAAATTAAAACAATCCGGTGATGTTTACCGATCCTTTGGGGTTATGCCCGGAATGTCCCAGGGATAAGCGATACTATGATGCAAGGGATAACTTCCTAGACTATGAGCCCACATCGTACGTAAGCCCGAATCTGAATGGAAATAGTTGGGTGCATTCGATCGGACGCAATAGCAGGGTGTATGAGAGATACCAAATGTGGTCTGATGCCAGTACCTTAGGTCTGGATGAGTATGTGCAGAAATACGGTGAGACTTACACGAATATGAACGCTTACTGGAGATATTATCAAGAAGAGCAGATGGTAAATGGAGTACAGGTGAAGCGGCCTCAATTGATCCTATCGGGTAGGGTAAATGGTGGTTATAAGCGAGCAAATGGGGTTAGTGATGGAAATGGCTGGACATCAATTGCACAAGGCTCGTTAGCAACAGGAGAGCTTTTTAGAAATTTAAAATCATATCAGTTTACTGGTAAGGATGCCGTAAGAACTGGGAATGTATTAGATAGTGATCAATTTTTGTATAACGGTAAGGCATATGGTAATAAATACTATGGAAACCAATATCAAGGTGCGGCTACTGTTAAACATGCAAAAAGTACTTTCCAAAATAGTGCTAGAGTATTAAAAGGGGCTGGTAAAGCTCTTGGAGTAGTAAATGTTGCGGTAACGGGATATCAAGTTTATGATGATTTTTCTAACGGTAACTACTATAGCGGTGGAACTCGTTTAGCAGTAGCAGGAATAGCAGCTGGAGTCGCATTCATTCCTGTTGTTGGATGGGGAGTTGTTATTGGTATAGGCGTTGCTGATGCTATTTGGGGAGATGAGTTCTATAACTATGTCGAAAATCAATTTAGAAATTAACCTTTTATGATACTATATAATCTACTGTTTTATCATATTTATGAATTGGCATTGAGGTCAAAGAGCAACAGAGACATGCCTATGTTTATTACTATAACAGTCATAAATCTATGTTTTATGTTCAATATTTTTTCCGTGTTTTTGGTTCTTGAAGGCTTTGGGCTAATAGGTAATTTATTTCCAGATGAGACTAAACTAGTTGGCGCAATAGTGTTCATAGGGATTGTTTCTATGTATTATTTATTTGGGAAACGGTATAAGAGAATTTATGAGCACTATAAAAGTAAGCGTAAAAACTCACCAAGTACTTTTAAGGCAATTGGAATAGTTGTTATGTATTATTTAGTAAGTGGAATTGTTTTATTTATTACAGCACTATTTAAGAATAAAGATTGGTTGTTTAATTCTCTTTAAATCAACTCACAAGTTCGCGCCAACGTAGGGATCGTAGAAATCCAGTAGCCCACATTCGTGTATACCATAATAATGGAGCATTTTTCAATAGTATGATTAAAAGAATAAAGAGACAATGAAAAAATTATTAATCATAATCATAGAAGTAACTCTTTTTGCATATTCAACACCTGATTATAAATCAAGTTTGGATTTATTTCCATTAGAAGGCAACTGGAAATTCACACCTTATCAACCAAGTGACGGTATTGACACAGAAACTTATGAAGAGATTTATTTCTCAAAAGAGTTTTATTACTTGTGCGGAGAATTAGGGATAGAAAAGCCTTCAAGATATTACTTAAAGAATGACAGTGTATTTATTGCTAATGGGGTATTTTATTTTAGGCTTAATCAGGTTTTTGAAAATAGTATCTTAGTTGAATTTGATAATCTTGAACGATATATATTGACTAAATTAGAAACTGATGAGTTCATGTTCAATGATTTATTAATTGAAGATGAAGAACAAGAAAGGATATATTTAGAAATGTTAAGAAGATTGCAAGAAGCAAAGGCTGAGTAGAGTTATTGAACTAGACTTAGTAAATAAAGAATGGGGTTAGTATGCATATGAGTACATTTAGATTTATAAATCCCATAGCGCGCGTTTGAAACGCGTGCAATTGTATTAAAAAGTTAATAGCAGTGGTCACACCGGGCCACAGTCCTTACCATGCGAATTACAACAATCCGATTAGGTACACAGATCCTTTGGGGTTATGCCCGGAGTGTCCCAGGGATAAGCGATACTATGATTCCAGGGACAATTTCATGGACTATGAGCCCACATCATACGTAAGCCCCAATCTGAATGGGAATAGCTGGGTGCATTCGATCGGACGCAATAGCAGGGTGTATGAGAGATATCAGATGTGGTCCGATGCCCGCACCTTAGGTCTGGATGAGTATG
>JBCCSU010000381.1:0-3712 GCA_039199635.1 Bacteroidota bacterium
GTGCCAAATGAGTGATGTACCAAAAGATAAATGAGATTTTTTGGTTAAAGGAATATGATATGCATAGACACCTCGAACCGAATTTTCCTTGAAGGGTCCAATCTCGTTTTGAGATATATAGAGGCCTACACCGTGTTTTCGAGAGAAAACTTTAGTATCTAAAGTATTGAAAGCCTCCGGATCGCTTATCCGTAGCGGTTGATTACGATAATCTAACGGGGACTTTTTTCCTAATACCGTGCTAAAACTAGCGAAGTTGGTGCTTCGTACGTTCGATATTTCATTCCACGGCTGCCTAAAACCTGCTCTGAATTCACTGTAATCACTTAAGCCGATGAATGCCGGATTCAGAACATGAAGATTATTATAGTACTGGGCTAATCCTTGATTAGCTTGAGACCGGCTTAAAAAGGGAATTAGGGTACAGGCTATAAAAAGAATAAACCGTGCTGTCATTTTAGAATTGTTACTGTACCCTTAAACTCGCGTTGACGCTGATTTCTTTCCACTTTAATAACATAAAGATAAGGACCGTTTGCCAGTAGTTGACCATTAGCGGTACCATCCCACTCATTTTCGTATCCATCAGACACAAATACTTCAGTACCATCCGTAGAATATATACTTACTCTCACAGATGTGTAGAAATCAAGCTTTTGTATATTCCATGTATCATTAACACCATCATCATTTGGAGTGAAGGCCGTAACAATATCAAGCTCTGGGGTTATCTCTTCGATACCGATAGAACGGAAGGCAATTTCACTATCCAAAAAACCATCGTTAACTAAAATAGCTACCCTTCTTACTAATGGTGAAGTATCATTAAAATTTGAATTACTATAACCTACTTGCCGTAATACATTTTCATAGACTGATTTAGGGTTAGCACCGTCAATCGAAAGTATTCCGGAGTCGTCATTATAATTAAAAGTTAAACCTTCTACATCCTCTCCTAAATAACGTAGTACATCTTCACCTGAGATAAAATTGTCTACGATTTGAAAAATAGCAAAACTAATTGAATCACTATCGATATCACTCAAAATCAAGCTTTCTGTAACCGGAATGGCGGGATCACCTTGCCTGTAGACCAGTGCTTCGGGTTCAATGTTCGCAAGCTGAGGAGGGTCATTGACTGCGGTAATCGTTATTTCTATTTGTGCCTCACTTTGAGCAAAAACAAGACCATCTGAGGCGTTCCAGGTGAACCCATCAACGCCAAAAAAGTTCTCATTCGGCACATAGATCAATTGAAAACTATTATCGAAATCCAATTCTTCATTTAAACCTACAGCGTTACCATTGAACCTTAGCTCACCTGATGCCGGTAAAGAAGTAATTATAACCTTATCTATATTGTCATTTTCGCTGTCAACAAAGGCATTGTTAAAACTGGGCCCTGTTAGAATACCATTCACATCTTCAGCTACATTCAAAAGTATAGTAGCCAAAACCGGCGGGTTATTAATAATAAGATTAAAATCCTGCTGCGTTGTTAAACCACTTCTATCGGTTACCTGAAGCAATACTCTTCTTTCAGCGGAGAATTGTGGCACCATACCTGATACTACACCGGTATTATCTGTAGTAAGTATAAAATTAAGCCAATCGGGAAGTATAATTGCTTCAAGGTTAACTTCGTCTCCTGCATCCACGTCCTCTACAATGACCTGATACTCGAGCATTGTTCCGGGCTGAACCTGTATTGGTGCTACAGAGATGAACTCAGGTGCATCATTAGTATTGATTACGTCAATAGTAAGGGTAACGCTATCTACCGCTCCGGCCAGATCGGTAGCTCTGTATTTTAAAACGTGAGATCCTACATCATCATTATTTGGGATTCCTGAAATTCGGCCGGTGCCATCACCATTATCTTCCAGAGACAGCCAATCCGGCATAGTGGCTGATAGCGCAATTTCATCTCCTAAATCAACGTCAATGGCTTCTATATCATACGTGTATTCATTATCTTCCAAGACCTGGGTAGGCGCAGAACTAACAATTTCAGGGGCATCATTTACGTTGATTACTTCAATATTGAAGTTCTGTTCGGCTTGTTCGTTTTCTTGATCCACAACCACTAGTTTTATAGAAGCAGTCCCAACATCGGCATTAATCGGGGTACCGAATAGACTCCAGGTACCATCCAAATTATCTACCACCTCCAACCAGTCAGGTAGTCCTACGCCTTCAACAATAGGTATGAAACCATTATATATAAAATCAGGGTCAAAAGCTGTTATGAGATACTCATAATTATCGTCTTCGTTAATTTCTAACACAGGTGTACTGGTAAAAACAGGAGGGTCGTTAGTATTGATCACTTCTATTTCAAAGTTCTGTAACGTACTCTGCCCGGTAATGTCCCTAGCCTGAAGTGTCACTTCGTGAAACCCAACTTCTGCGTTCGTGGGTGTTCCGGACAAAGTACCATTGCCAGCCCCATTATCAACAAAGTTAAGCCAGGCAGGTGAAGGAGCTATAATATCTAACGTAATGACATCCCCTACATCAGGATCCGTTACCTCTACAAGATATTCATAGTTAGAGTCTTCATCTATAGTGAGTGACGGAGAAGTAACAAAAACCGGTGGATCATTAGTGTTATCAGCAGTTACTGAAAAGGATTGAGTATCTGAGAGTCCACCTACATCTTCAACCACAAGAACCACGGGATGCACTCCAAGGTCTGCATTTGTGGGTGTACCGGTAAGTGAGGCAGTACCATCTCCGTTGTCCGCCAGGTTTAACCAAGAAGGCAGCGTAGTAGCAGTAATATTTCTGGAATCGCCGGCATCCTGATCCACAGTAATTACAATGTAATTATATTCTAGCCCCTGCTGAGCTGTAGTTACCGGAGTAGATGTAAATAAAGGGCGATCGTTAACATTTGTAACCGATATAGTGAAATTTTGATTATTGTCTGCCCCGGCTTGATCAACAACTCGAAGAACCACCGGATGATCACCTACATCACTGTTAGTGGGTGTGCCGGCGAGTGAGGCTGTACCATTTCCATTATCTATTAATTCGAGCCAGTCCGGAAGGGATAAATCCACAATGTTTCGCGTATCACCCACATCCGCATCAGTAGTCACTATATTATATTCATATAAAACGTCTTCGTTTGCCGTTATAATTGGAGTACTTGTAAAGACGGGTGCATCGTTCGCATTCCCTACGGTAATAGTAAAAAGTTGCTCAACAGCGGCTCCTGCTTGATCTGTTACCCTCAAAGCCACATCGTGATCCCCGGAATCTTGATTTTGTGGCGTTCCTGATAAACTGGCCGTACCACCACCTAGGTCACTGAAGCTTAGCCAGGCGGGCAGTAAGGTAGCTTCTACGGTTAAAATATCACCCAAATCAGGATCAGAGGTAATAATATCATAACGGTACAATTGATCCTGCAGGGCTGAAAGCACGGGTTGTGAGGTGAAACCCGGAGGATCATTTACGTTGTTTACAGTAACTGTAAAACTCTGTCCTACCTTAGTTCCTACAGCATCTTCCACTTCTAGCACTACAGAATGGTCACCTACATTATCATTTACCGGCACACCCTGGAGTATCGCCGTACCATCACCGTTATCCGTTAAATTCAACCAATCCGGTTTTGACAGCGCTACAATAGTTCGGGTATCGCCATTATCCGGGTCTTGGGTAGTTATGCTATAACGGTATAAATCGTCTTCATCCACGCTTA
>JBCCSU010000382.1:0-3703 GCA_039199635.1 Bacteroidota bacterium
GTGCAGTTCCCTTTCGCTAAATACTTTTTACTTTTTACTTTCTACTTTCTACTTTCTACTTCTTACATCAGATTATTCAAAGCGCAAGGACTCAATGGGATCCAACTTAGCCGCTTTATTAGCCGGTAAAAATCCGGAGATCAATCCTACAACGATGCATACACCCAGACCCACAAAAACCCACACCCAAGGAACAACAAAACCGTTTATCTGAAGTGCTTTTGCCATTAAATTACCGACTCCAATGCCTAGGATTACACCAGCTATCCCTCCCATCATACATACTACTATCGCCTCAATAATAAATTGCTCTCTGATTCGCTTAGGTGTAGCTCCCAGTGCTTTCCTAACGCCAACTTCTCTGGTTCGCTCGGTTACTGAGACCATCATTATATTCATTAGGGCTATAGAGGCACCTAAAAGTGTTACAAAACCGATCCCAAAGGCTCCGGTTTGCATGTAACCGGTGATCTCCGCTAGCTGCTCTGCCAGAGATTCACTTTTCACGATCTCAAAGGAATTTGGTTCTCCGAGCCGGTCTTGTCTTATCTTCCGCATCAATCCGGTAGCCTCGCCCATTGCATAGACCATATCGTCAACATTTTTAATTCCTACGGTCATAGTATATCTTAAAATACGTGTGGCAGATAGTCTACTTGCATTTAGGATAGGGATAATCACCTGATTATCGGGTGAGTCGCCCCCTACCTCACCTTGCTCTACTAACTGTGCTATCACTTTATACTTGCTACCGAGAATGGAGATCTCCGTGTTCAGTACTTCTTCGTTCTTTTCATATAAAATGTCCACTACGTCCTTACCCAGAATAACTACATTGGAACCATACTGATTTTCTACCGCACTGAAATTACGTCCTGTTTCAATATCTAAACCTTCCAAAGCCACGTATTGATCATTACCACCAATTACTCTAACGTTAGGATTGGTTTTTTCTGAACCCCGTTTGATTTCTGCTAAACCAGTAACATAGGTAGATAGACTTACATCCGCAGGATAAGTGTAGTTATCAATGAACCGGATTGCCTCTTTTAACTTTAAAGGCGGTTGAGATTTTTCTGTTACCCCTCCTCTTCTACCACCGCGCACTCGTTTGGAGTAAATATCAAATGTGTTAACACCTAAATTGGAGAGTGAGTCAGTAACAGAACTTTGAATACCGTCTATGGCAGTGAGAATACCTACCAATGAGGTAATACCTATCGCTACAATCAATGCTGTTAGAATAGTTCTTAGCAAGTTAGCATTAATAGACCGCAAACCTTCCTTTACATTTTCAACAAGATTCATATTGAAAGTAATTTACTGTTGATAATTTGCCGAATTTCTTTGAACTAAAGTAGTAATAAAACCCGTTGTACAAATTGTAAATGGTACGATTAGAAGATAATGCGTTTTATCGGTAATTTAGATAGCTGAATAAATGACTATGAGGGCAACACTCTTTCTTATTTGTTTTTTTATAGCTAGCTCATCATCCTTTGCGTCTTATCTAATGATTCCTATGGATGATCGGCAAACAAACCATTTAAAGGCCTATGGTATCGCTTACTGGGTATTGCAAAATGATATAGAGGTAGATTGGTTGCTCAACTACCGAGGTGGTAGTTTCATGTTCAAGTATTATCAAAAATTTGAAAACGAACTGATCATACGGGGAGTGAGTTATGAAGTGATTTCTGATGCCCAATCAAATACCGTACTGGAGAATATTGCCAGCCCCAACTCAAATTCTGACGTTATGCGCCTGGATAAATATCCAAAAATCGCTGTCTATTCACCCAAGAGTAAACTCCCCTGGGATGATGCCGTAACACTGGTACTTACCTATGCTGAAATTCCTTACGAAGTAATTTTTGACGATGAAGTACTTAACACCACCCTTCCTGAGTACGATTGGCTTCATTTGCATCATGAGGATTTTACGGGACAATACGGTAAGTTTTACCGGAATTATAAGAATATGCCCTGGTATATTGAACAGCAACGGGAATTCGAAGAATCAGCGCGAAAACACGGCTTTAATAAAGTCTCTCATCTAAAACTCGCCGTGGTCAAAAAAATAAGAGAATACGTCTCCGGAGGCGGTTTCTTATTTGGGATGTGTTCGGCTACTGATACCTATGATATAGCCTTAGCTGGTGAAGGTATCGACATGATAGAACGGATGTATGATGGAGACCCTGCTGACCAGCAAGCGCAGGATAAACTTAAATTCGACAATACTTTTGCTTTTGAGAATTTCAAAATATCACGTGACCCCTTTGAGTACGAATTTTCTAACATAGATAACAAATATGCCGAGCGGGGACTCAGGGAAGAGAATGATTTTTTTAACCTGTTTGAGTTTTCCGCAAAATGGGATCCTATTCCTACCATGCTGACTCAAAACCATACTAGAGTCATAAAGGGTTTTTATGGCCAAACTACAGGATATAAAAAGCGTTTGATAAAATCTGATGTGGTAATTATGGGAGAAACTAACTCGATTAAAGAGGTGAAATATCTTCATGGTGTTTTTGGGAAAGGTTTTTGGACCTTTTACGGAGGCCATGACCCTGAAGATTATCAACATTTGGTGAATGAAGAACCTACGGATTTAAACCTACACCCTAACTCACCGGGCTACCGCTTGATCTTAAACAACATTTTGTTTCCGGCTGCAAAGAAGAAAAAGCAAAAAACCTGATCAGTGCATTCGGTCACCTCGCAGTTCTAACGTTTCCAAGATCTCCGCCTCTCCTTTCAAAATCTCCTTCCAACGATTCATCACGTATTCTTCAGGCATATATTCTTTGGCCAGTTGTAAGAAATTTTTGTAATGACCTGCTTCTGATACCATCAATTCATAATAAAATTTCCGGAGACTTTCATCGGCAATATTTTTCCAAAGCAATCGAAAACGCTCACAGCTTCTCGCCTCTATTAGCGCATTAATCAGTAATTTTTCTACTAATTGTTCTTCACGGCTACCCCCTTTTTTTTACCAATGAGGACAGACGAATTACGTATTCATCTTTCCTGGGTTTACCTAGACCATGTCCTCTTTTTCGCAATTCTTCCAATACACGCTCAAAGTGGCTCCATTCTTCAGCCACCACCGGTGTTAGCATATCCACTAATTCTTGCTTTTCAGGAAACTTAATAATAAGTGAAATACACGATGAAGCGGCCTTTTGCTCACAATAAGCGTGATCTACCAAAATATCCTCAATTTTTTTCTCAGCAATATTTACCCATCTCGGATCCGTGGGTAATGCTAAACCTAAAACATGCTTTTCCATATTAATCGTAAAATGACCAATCAAATCCAAAGTCTAAAATAGGACTTTGGCCTGGGTAACCCGGCACATGTATGTAGCCAGTACCGTTAACGAACTCAAAAAGATTATTGAACTTAAAAAAGAATCTTCCTCGCTTCATTTGAGCGTTAAAGAAAAAATCAATAATTGGGAATTCCGGAATCTCAAACTGATCCTGCACGTAGTATTGCATAATAGCTGGATCATAAGCATCAGCAAAGTAAGCTGACCTCCAGTGCAGGTCAACACCAATTTGCACCGGAAGATTACCTTTAAAAATAGCCTTACTAAAATAAACCTGAGCATTAGCAAAAAGATCAGGCACTCTAAATACATCAGCAGAGCCACCGGCCACGGTTGTATATACTAATTCAGAATTGAAA
>JBCCSU010000383.1:0-3679 GCA_039199635.1 Bacteroidota bacterium
GATAAATTTGGTCACAACATAGAGGCTGTGCTAGATGAAAATGGTGATCCTCTGGAATACCGCATTAATAAAACCATGATGCGCATTGAGCTACCCGAACCACTCGCTTCTGGCGAGACTTTCACTTTTCAGGTCGACTGGCATTACTACCTGACCAACCGCGTCAATCCGCTCCAAGGAGGCCGTGGCGGCTACGAATATTTTGAGGATAATGACAACTACCTCTTTACCATCACACAGTGGTATCCGCGCATGTGCGTTTATAGTGATTTTGAAGGCTGGCAAAACAAACAGTTCACTGGCCGTGGCGAATTTGCCTTAAACTTTGGAAACTTTGTTGTTCAAATTGATGTGCCAGATGATTATGTTATCGGTTCTACTGGCGAATGTCAGAACATTGAAGCGATGCTTAGCTCAACTCAGTTGGACCGGTGGGAACAAGCTAAAACCGCTCAAGAACCTGTACAAATTGTCACATTAGAAGAGGCAAAAAAGAATGCCAATAGCAAGAAATCTACCAAGCGCAAAACCTGGATTTATAAAGCAAATAATGTGCGAGACTTCGCCTGGACTGCCTCCCGTAAATTCATTTGGGATGCCATGCCGCATATCACGGAAGAGAACAAACGCGTCATGTGTATGAGTTATTACCCAAAAGAATCTTATCCAATTTATAGCCGATATTCTACGAAAACGGTAGCACATACATTGGAAACCTATTCCAAATATTCCATTCCTTATCCGTATCCAGTAGCTATTTCTGTTGAGGCCGCTAATGGTATGGAATATCCGATGATTTGCTTCAATCCGGGTAGGGCGGAGGAAGATGGTACCTACACCGAGCGAAATAAAAACAGAGCCCTCATGGTCATTGTCCATGAGGTTGGCCACAACTATTATCCGATGATTATCAACAGTGATGAGCGCCAGTGGGCTTGGTTTGATGAAGGCATCAATACCTTTATGCACTATGTGACTTTGCAGGAGTTTGATAACAATTATCCTGCTGAAGAAGGACCGCCACATTTGATTACTGATTACATGTCGCGCCCACCGGAGCAATTAGAGCCGATCATGACTAATAGTGAAAATATTGTGGATTATTTTGCCAATGCTTATCGCAAACCGGCAACAGCTCTGGCTATCCTGCGTGAAACCATTATGGGCCGTGAATTATTCGATTATGCCTTTAAAGAGTATGCGCGTCGTTGGGCATTTAAGCATCCGACGCCAGCTGACTTTTTCCGTACCATGGAGGATGCTAGTGGGGTTGATTTAGATTGGTTCTGGCGTGGTTGGTTCTATGGAATTGAGCCGGTAGATATTGCGCTGGAAGAAATAGAATGGTACAAAGTAGATTTAGAAAATGATCCTGAGCAAAGGGAATATAGCTATCCAATTACCAGGAACGAGCCATTCGAAAGTATTTCCCAGAGACGTAACAAGGCTGATACCACGATTAAATTTGCAGTAGAAGAAGATCCAGACCTGATCGACTTTTATTCTACCTATAAACCCTGGGAAACAGAAGATTCTGTTATGACAGTGAAATTGGACTTATTCGATGAATTGGTTGATCCAAAGGAGAAAGAAGAACAGTACGGTGACTTAAATTATTATAGGAGTTACGCATTGAAAAAATATTAGCTAAAGAATAAAGCACTAAATTGATTGG
The DNA here is from genome assembly GCA_039199635.1 of Bacteroidota bacterium. Classification (GTDB taxonomy): domain Bacteria; phylum Bacteroidota; class Bacteroidia; order Cytophagales; family Cyclobacteriaceae; genus Fulvivirga. The sequence goes on from JBCCSU010000383.1 coordinate 1,676, forward strand.
CAAAAAGATGTCAATCGAGCAGTACATCGCTTATTTGATGAGTGAACCAGGATCGAGTAGTTGTGTGAAGGCTTCCGAAGTATTAGAAGTTTCCCACGACAAGGTTAATCGCCTACTAAATCAGGAGCACTACTCCAGTTATGATCTTTTCCAACGCGTGAGAAACGAATTGGTCCTATCTGGTGGCACTTTAACGGTAGATGATACCGTACTAGACAAGCCTTACACCGATCACAATAAAAGTGAATTAGTCGGTTATTACTGGTCTGGTAAACATCATAAAGCAGTCAAAGGAATTAACCTGATTGCTTTGGTTTATACAGATATTAAAGGCCTGAGTTTGCCAGTAAACTATCGTTTATACACGCCAGAAGAGCGAAAAGGAAAGAATGATTACTTCGAAGAGATGTTCTACGAAGTTCTATCCTGGGGGCTTCATCCTGGACGAGTGAGTGCAGACAGTTGGTATTCTAGCCTGAAGAACTTGAAATTCCTCAAAAAAGAGGAAATACCATTCTTAGTAGGCTTAAAATCCAATCGGGTCATTTCATCCAAACCACGTGTTTATCAGCATGTTAAAGATGCTGATATTCCTGAAGATGGCTTACATACTCATCTTAAAGGGTTTGATTTTATCAAAGTATTTCGGACGGTTGATCAAAACGACAACGCGAGATACTACGCCATGTGGGAACCAGATAATAGTGACACTTTGGCCTTGCAAAGGGAACAATTTAAAAGTGCTAAAACTGAACATTGGAATGTAGAAAAGCTTTTTAGGCTGATCAAACAAACTTGTCAGGCAGAGCGCTTTTGGGTTCGAACCAAAACAGCTGTCAATACGCACTTATTTAGTGTCTTGAGAGCTGCACAACGGCTATTGCTCATGGCTAAGCATCAAATAATAAATTCTGCTTATGCTATTCAAAGAACTTTATTTATTCAAGCTCAAAAAGACTTCATTGCTCAACATGGTCACCTGACTTTCAGGTCAATGCAGTAACTAACTCTTTTTGTGCGTAACTCCTATTTTATACAAAATCAAGAAAAAAAAGATCCTAAGCACTATAAACTTGCAATAAAGGATCTTTTGCTTAGCACTGATATACTTGATCCAAACAATCATATTCGCAAGACCTTGCCTAAAGAGGGAATAATTGAAGCTTATCCTATTCAGTTAGACCTTAATAACCGTACCATCTCTATTCCTCGTGATATCCTTAATTTAAAGCAACGAACACTAAAGTGGAGTAAGCTGACGAAAATTGATTTTGGTATCAGTCCTAAAGGTAAATCGCTTTTAATTTTTTGTTATAAAACTGGTAAAAGAGGTAAACAAAAAAAATGCAAACGCCGCTTATCAACTACTGATTATAAACAGCTATTGCCCATACTGGTTACGTATTTTGGTGATAAGCTTAATGTAAGTAATAATCTTGGTAAAGATTAGCTTCAGTAGTAGAGTCGGTAAGTGGGAAGTTTATACTTCATAATTGTAATTATATTGACAGTTAAAAAGTTATTTTAAGAAAACCAGTGCAGATATCTGCACTACTTTACCAATAATTTCCATTTCCTAAAATTGCTACAATGAAACCTACAGTTATAATTTTGATCAAACTTTTAGCCCTAGCCAGCCTTGTATGGCAATGCCAAATTAACAAGGCACAAGAAAAGCCACAAGAAATATATTTTGAAGGGGACATCGTTAATGGCAGTACCGGTTCACTAACCTTATTTTTGCCTTTGGATTATGAAAAAGTCCCACTCGAAAATGGTCATTTTTCTAAAACTATAAATGCAGTGAGACCACAAATCGGCTTTACAAGCTTTAATAGAAATCGCTGCGTTTTCTTTGCAAAACCGGGAGATAGTATCCATGTAAAAATGGATTCCACAGGACTAAAAGATCATCCGCTCAGTCCTCTCTTGCGGATGAATCTATACATCAGACTGTTTTGGACATTGCTTCGTACGAGAGTCCTTCGGCCAATTGATATGAAC
>JBCCSU010000384.1:0-3638 GCA_039199635.1 Bacteroidota bacterium
GGTGATATCCCTATAGATCCTGCATTTCTAAATGCTGACCTAATTCGACCACTATCATGGTGAATGGCATGTTGAAGTTCGTGCCCAGCAGTTAGATACAGCTGATTGGTATTACCTTTTAATGCCTGTTTGACAATACTCCTATTTAGCGTAATCAGAGTATTTGCACCTCTTTGACCAGTAGCAGAAACCGTATTACTTAAATTATCAGTTTTACCATACAGACCGCTTAATGCTTTTACTTTTACTCTTGGTCGGTTGGTCATACCCGATAACTCACCACCAAAATTTTGATAATAGAATTTGTTAGCAAAGTTCTCCAGGTATTCTCTTTTAATATATCCTGTCAGAATATTTCTGTCATGCACCGAATTAGCAGCAGAAAGGCCTCCTGATATACCGCCCATCACTGCACCTCCAATTGCGCCCGAGGTAAAACCTTCCTTAAAACTTCCTCCAGTTGCCGCAGATAATCCACCAGAAATCAACCCGCCGGTTGCTCCACCGTACAATGCACCAGGAATCACACCATGAACGTTGGCTAGTCCAGCAGTCGACCCCGCGACTCCGCCAAGTGCCCCCGTCCAAATACCACGGCCGATGTCATTCCCAGAAATAGCCGCATTCACGCCACCGCTTAGCGCACCACCAGGTATAGCACCTAAGCCAGCGGTAAATGCCCCAGATATCGCACCTGCCCCAGCCGCTCCAAGAAAATCTCCACCATTCCAGTTATCAAAACCCCCATCACTAAAGGCCACGGAAGCGGTATATGTAGCCGCACCAATTCCTGCCCCAACCGCTGCGGCTTTAGCAATGACGGCTGCCACAGCCAAAAAGGCAACTTGTCCGTCCGGGTCCACCATCATCACCGGGTTATTTCCCATCCCATTGTAGGGATTTGCAAACTGCCCGGCAGGATCAACCCCATAAAAACGACCTAAATCACTATCATAAAAACGCGCTCGGAAATTATGTAAGCCTATTTGTGTGTCAAACTCCTGACCGGTATATTGGTAACTGGTGGTTTCACTACCGGCATAGCGTACCTGGCTGCCGTACACATCGTAATCATATCGGGCTACCACGCTGTTGTCATCCCGTACCAGTACGCGGGTGCTGCCTAGGTGGTCTTTCGAAAAGAAGTACAGTTGATCAGCTGAAGATAAGGTCATTCTCAAATCATCCCCACCTGTACTAAGTTGGGCAAGGAAAAATACGTCTTGCGGTTCATCACTCTCGTTACTCACAAAGGTATACAGGTAGCCATCGGCTGAGGCAATGTGCTCCAGCTCCAGTTTTTCGTGAGTGGTGAGCGTAACCGTCTTCACGGGCCGCTTCGGTCATTTTAATGAAGCCTGTTTCCACTAAATTCTAGATTTAAATTGAACTCTTCCTCGTAAATTTTCTACAAAATTTGTTCAGAACTACCCGTTCTATAGTTATCAAAAATTCAAATACTTTTCTAAAATACGTGGCCGAAATCTAATCTCATATGAGCAGAAGCTCTTACCCTTTTTTGATCTTAGCTGATGTTAAGACCAGAATTAGACATTCTTAGAAGGGATAAAATCAGAGATATAAGTTAAATTAGTTATATAAGCTATCATCATAGGGTGATACATTTAATATCTCAGATATTTTTTTCTTTAGTCGTTTCGCATAATCAATTGAGACCTTTTCCATTAAATCAACCTGTATTTCAAAAAGTTGCCTCCTAAAATCTTCTCTTTCTTTTCGATATTTTAATTCTTTTCTAACGGCCATCTCATGTGTGATACCATCTAAAACCCAGTAAATCAAATCATTGATATCATTAGTTGTTCTTCTTTCCAACTCGATAAACCTTTCACTTATAATAAAATGGTAACCTAAGCTATCTACTTCAATATATGGATGTGCATCTTGCCGAGGTCTATCATATGATGGCAATAGGTTTTTCGGGGCATTGATTAATTCTGCCGCCGAAGCTATTTGACGTTTTACTTCTTCGATATTCATTAGTTAATTGGACTTAAATAGCCACTATCTACTAGAAATCTAATCTGGACTGATGTTAAGTACTGTGTTCACCCCGCAAGGTGTATTATTCACTAATAACTTAATATCTATTACACCTACTTAGTGATTACATATGTGAGCGTAGTTAAAAACTACGCTCAGTGGGGGAAGGATTAAATAGGAAAAATTTCATTCATAAATAGCACGGTTAAGAATTGAATATCTCTTCTCTAACTAAATTTGAGGGATCATTACTCAATACTTTCAATGCATTAGGGAATCTTTCAGGGTCATGAACTTTTAAGATTCTTATAGATACTAATCTCATATATTCGTCGTCATCTCCTAATTTCTCATAAGCATTTTTGCAAGCCAATTTTGGAGCAATTTCTGTCAAAGACAGTAATGCCATGCGCTGAACATATTTATCTCTATCAGAACTTATCATTTCTTCCAAAAGCGTGGTCTTATTTGATACATCTGATTCTCTTAAAAACTCTGCAACTTGCCATCGCGTTTGAGGCATGTAAAACTTATAGCCAACCTTGGCAAAAGTTTTCTTTTGTGTGTTATCAAGTTCGTTTAAGAGAATATCTTGAGCAGTACCGCTTTCATTGTCTATTGCAACAAACTCTAAAATAGTTCGTAAATGATTAGAATCTGCATCCTTTTTATATCGTTTCAATTCATCCCTAAACGAACGTTCAAGCTGTATCCAATTAGGATAATGACCTTCCCACTCAACGGGTAAGTTTTTAGCCGGTGTTGATCCATTTGCATACTCCTCTGAACTAATCCCAGCCCATTTCCAAAACTTATCTAATTCTTCTTTTAACATAGAACATTTTAATTTACTGGCACAGGTACTACATGAACTCCACCCCTACTAACATGTATAACACCATATGCAGTAGCTCCTTGATTCCCAGATAAGGTAATGGCCGTTCCAATATTGAAATTAAATTTAACTATTGGCATACCGCCATTAGTAACCCCAATTGGTGTAAAATCTCCCTTATTTAGTATTTCCAGTCCGTCTGTAAATAGATAGATTTAGGTTTACTTTGTAAAGAACTTTAAACTCCATTTGCAATTATTTAATGCTTGTAGATCTAGATCATCAATCCAGATATTATTTTCATAATCAATACGCACATGTCGTCCCAATATTGGGACCCGTTATTTCAGAATTTATAAAGAAACTACACAGGGCAACTCAACAATCTAACCAAAGACCAAATCCTCGAACTCCTGAAAAAGGCCGGGTTGGTGTAGTAAACCTCAGAGTGCTCTGCGAGACACGCTGAAGTAGGATTATTAGGGGTTAGGTTTTGTCCATTTCTTGCAATTCCCGTAGCGAATATTTGGCTTGACTCAGTAGTTCATTCTCATCTATGTCGTGAAAAGGATCTTCCTTATTGTAATTGGCTATTTCCGGATTACCGCAATACGCGTCAACATCGCTAAAAAGCTGATTAAGAACATCAAATAGTCGGCCTTGTAACTCTACTTCAGATTTAAACATTTCTATATACCTCCTTTCAAAGTCGGAAGCTTTCATCTCACCGTCGGTGAACTTCTTTATTATCGAAATGTATTTATCTAGGATGTGTTTATTAATAGCTCTCATATTTAAA
>JBCCSU010000385.1:0-3567 GCA_039199635.1 Bacteroidota bacterium
AAACCTTCCAACACATCATCATGCTTTTGAAATCAAGCATCTAAAAGCGGCTTAAATGCAGCAAATGTTAATCTTTTTGCTCTTAACCTTTTCAATTCGTACTCTTCATACCAGAAAACCAAAATACCAATAAGAAGTCCTATGAACATTGATGTCAGAGGAGCCACAATAAAGCTGGTCTGCCACGAATTGCGTAGAAGCATTAAAGCCGTAAGAAGTATTCCAAAAAAGATTGTGAATTGGATACATGGTCTGAGATATCCTTTGGATTTAAATTCTCCGAAAAGTTCAGCAAAATTCATTTTATGACTTTGTTATGGTATTAAGTCAGGCGGTAAAGGCGATGGGCCAACCGTTAATTTCCTGTACCAATGATCGTAAACATACACAAACTGATCATCTTTCGTGTCTCCTTCAGCTAGGCCAAACGCAGCTGTACGGGCTATATCTAAGACCGTCATGGGGTAACTGTTTTTAGGTGCATCTTTAACTCTTTCAAGAACGGGACTATTATAGCTGGCCATACTTTTTCGCTTTTCCAGCTTCCATTCTAAATGTTCAATGTTCTTTCGTAGTGTTTCACCGAGGTAAATTCCTGCATCAAAGCGAATGCGTTCAGAGCCTGGGGAGAGTTTCTCCTCCATTTCCCGGATCATATCTGCCTGAAATTTACTCATCTTCCTTTCCTCGATCATTTCCTCTTTTTCTTTACTCCCGAGCTTCCGCATTTTTACGTTTGTCCTCACCCACTGGCCCAGGTCATACAACGATTCACGAGTATAACTAGCCTTCCATTTAGGATAATCTTGCTGGATTGCTTTTTTTAAAATCGCTATACGTTCAGGAATAATATTGATAAACCACCCAAAAGTAATCTTACCCTCTTTCGGGCTCATTTCGTCAAAAGATTTACCTACGGGAAAATGAATTAATGAGTAATTTTCCATACTTTATCGATCTAGCCACAATTTAATGGAGTACGAATCAGGTGAATACTTGTAATTCACATTGAGGTGAGTAGCGGTACGTTGTGCGTAGTTTAAGAATCCTGGTGTTGGCCCAATACGTCCTGTAATGGGACTACGATAAAATTTCCAATTTATAGAATTAAATTTTCCTTCCTGCAGTAAAGTGATGTCTTTTAGCATTTGTAGCTTTGCAAATCTTGAAGCCGGCAACCTCTCTACTTTCGCTTCGGCTCCACTCTTTCCATCAACACCATCTAGATATCGTCTTCCGTATTTTCTATTATATGCTTTATTCGGCTTTTTATATCCTTGGGCTTCAATCTCTCTATGACCCACTACGCCCGTAGAACCTACTCGACTACTTTTTCCTGTCCAAGGATTCACACCGTTGATTTTGGCCTGTGCATAACCAGTTCCAAGTCCAGTACCAGCTCCTATCAGACCTCCGTAAAACGCGCCATTTTTGGCTCCATCAAAACCAGCTTGTAAATCTCCACCGGACAAGATGTAACCTCCTGCAAATCCACCGGCAGACCCACTTGCCACTTCAATTGGGTTCTTGATCTTGTTAATTTTACTAATGTGCTTTTCAGAAAGTGAGATGTGCTCAGGTGGCTTTCGCCCGAACAATACGGAGAAGGAAAAAACTAGCGATATAGAGAGGCGGAATTTCAAGTTGTTAATTCATAGTTACTAGTGAGTCAATGCTGTACAGGTCAGAAGACCTGACAGCACAATAATCTCGTTACTAAACTATCCTTCGAAAGCTCAGTCCCTTGAAGGTGATGCTGAGGAGGGATAAGTAAAAACCTCTTAAAAAAGATCAACTGACAAGTTTTCTATTTCACCAATTGGTTCAATGAGAATATTCGTTAGGTTACTTCGTTCCAACTCGTTCTTTACTTTGCCCGTTATAAAAATATAGTTTGAATTCGCTGGACTAAATACATCACTTCCATCCCATGTAGATTCATCGAAATATAGTCCAATATATCCACTGCGAGAAGGGCCGTTTTTCGTTCTTGGGTGAAGGATCACTTTCTTACTTAATTCATTCTTAATTGGCCCACATACCCCCTTGACAGCAAGCCCGAAATAACCCTCCATTGATTCCCCATTTTCACTTTGGATCTCTAAAGGCACTTGTTTCCATCCGGAAAAATTGTTGCCTAAAGCATCAATGAATTTTTCAGAGACGATGAATATGTATGCAAAACCTCCAGTCAGAATATCGTATTTCTTATTCCCAAAGACACATTTAAATAAATACCGCCCATTCCTACCGGTAAAAAACGAAACATCGTCAAATGGCTCTATTGGTTCTAATCCAATCGAATTGCTTTTAAATGCACTCTGTAAACTGTAGAATTGATTCTCCATTGTTTTGTAAGTTCAATATATGCCATACTCTAGCAAGGTTCTTTGTCCAAATTTAAAAATTTGTGCAGCCGATGGATTAGAATTTATTTGGAAAAAATTCGACCACGCAGCATTATAATCATCTGCATGTATTCTAATATGTTGGTTTTTGGATAAAAACATGCCATTTCTAGGATCATGGACATTGATGCCCGCGCGTTGAGCCTGTGGAGCAAATTGCTTGGGTATAACATGGTGCGCAGGAAAATTCGGCCCTGGGTCAACACCGCCTGTGAGCTTTATCAAATTGTGTCTAAAATTTGACAAAGTATAAGATCTTAACCCTAAATCACCGGAATTAATTTTGACTGAATTCGGTGAGGTACCACCTTGTCGTGTAGCCGCTGGTGAGTTAACATTTACTTTGGAAATTGAAGCATTTAATTGAGGCTTAGCTACTGACGGTTGCGGACGTATCGCCTGAAGCGTATGAGGTGTATTGGCTGCTAACCAGGCTCTTGTATGCCTACCTGTGAAAATATTACGCCCATCCCTTACCGCACCGTAGGAGCCCACAGCACCACCAACGACAGCTCCCGTAATAGCACCAGACCTAGCCCCTGACCAGGCTCCATCCCAAAAGTTACCTCCAGATAATGAGCTTCCTAACCCTCCCGCAGCAAAGCCAGCAGCGGCACCTCCCGCCGCTCCATTAAGAATCCCATTGGCAATCGGGCTACCCACATTTATACCCAACGAACTCACACCCTGTGAAGCAAGGCCTCCAGCCAAACCGGCAGCCGCGCCAATACCAACATTGGTCAGTAAGGCACTTCCGGATAACCCTTGCATCAATCCGTTGCCCAATCCATTGACGGCCCCGGCCAAGGCAAAGCCTGCTGGCCCTCCTACTAATGTGGCTGCCCCGGACACCGCCCCCGTAGCAGCGTACCCTGCAGCCCTTCCTAGCCCTTGCCAAAAGTTATCTGCTGAACTTATATGATCCCAATTAGACGCTGTATTGATCACCGCACCCACTACGATGGGTATGAGAAAGGCCCATTCTCCGTCAGGATCAATGTAGAGCACCGGATTATTCCCCATGCCATTATAAGGATTAGCAAACTGGCCTTGGGGGTCTATAACATAAAACCTCTGCGTCCGCTCAGCTCCCAAGGATTTTGACCTATACACCACTTTTAACGGAGCGATTTTTTCCTCCTGCGGCGCGATTTGAAGA
>JBCCSU010000386.1:0-3557 GCA_039199635.1 Bacteroidota bacterium
GAAACACAGCTTATTAATATCCAAAGGTACAAAAAACATGGAAAACTATTATTTCACCGTAGGTATTGATGTAAGTAAATCACACCTGGATTTTGCTGTTTTTGACCAACTAAACTGCCAAAGCACCGAGCAAATTCCTAACAAATCAGAAGCAATTGAAAGTTTTTTAGTGCGATATGCTAAAAAATACCCCCTTTCAAAAACTCTTTTCTGCTTGGAGTATACGGGGCTTTATAGTAATTTTCTCTTAACCGTACTCTATAACCATCAAGTTGCTACTTGGATAGAAAATCCAGTACAGATTAAACGTTCTATGGGCTTACAAAAAGGTGAAAATGACCAAATAGATGCCCAAAGGATCGCCGAGTATGCCTTTCGATTTCAAGATCAAGTAAAACTGTATGAGCCTGAAAATCAGATACTAGAAAAAATAAAAGAGCTTCATCAGGTACGTACCCAACTCGTACAAACTCATAAAGAACTCAACACCGTTTACCAAGAGAAAAAGAAGTTTCTTAAACAGGAAATCGGGCTCTTGATAGCTGACTATTATGACCCTATTTTAGAAGAACTCAAGGTGAAAATGAAGAGTATTGAAAAAAAACTCATTGCATTACTTGCTGAGGATGAAGACTTACAACAAAAAATGAAAATTATTACCTCTATTCCTGGTGTAGGAGCTGTGACTGCTCGCGCACTTCTGATCGCTACTCAGGGATTTACTCCGTTTGATAACGGACGGCAGTTAGCGTGCTATTGTGGGGTAGCCCCTTTTGAAAATCAATCTGGAAGACGGAGAAGTAAAGCTCGGGTTTCTCATTTTGCCAATAAAAAGCTCAAATCATTACTTCACATGTGCGAGCTAAATGCCGTACGAATGGAGGGTGAATTGAAAGTTTATTACGAACGAAAAGTGGCTCAAAAGAAGTCAAAGATGCTCGTTTTGAATGCAGTTAGAAATAAGGGCACTATATGATTTTCCTTGAGATCGTATTTTTGCCCTCAAAAGAGCGATGGATATTCTTTCCCACTTGGAGGAGTTACTTCCCATTTTACCCCCCTTTGCGCTAGACCGTGTAGAACGTGACGAAGAGAAAGCGGAAGTACATTTATACTTAACGTTACCTGAACCAGTTATTCCAGAGGGTTACGGAGTACACAGTCACTACCCGAGAAAATGGGAACATTTGAAGCTATTCGAATATCGTTGTTTCATTCATTGCAATCTTCCTATTTATCATCATAAAGTTACTGGGGAATTAAAAAAAGCAGAAGTATCTTTTTCAAGAGACTATTCACGATTCACACTAAAGTACGAAGCTGAGGTGATGCGCTTACTTAAAATCCATCATTGCTTCACTAAAGTAGGTAAAACACTAGGGATCTATCCGCAACGTGTAGAACACATTTATCATCACTATACTACTGATTACCAAGATAATGAGTTAAGGAAAGTACCTGTTCGAATAGCTTACGATGAGACCTCTACACGGAAGGGACATGAATATATCACCACATTTTATGATTTTGATACACAGAAAATAGTGGGTATTTACGAAGGAAAGTCTTCTGATTGCGTGTATCAATTTATGCAAGATCACCCTTATCCTGAAGCTGTTGAGGAGCTTTCACTTGATATGAGTCCAGCTTTTATTAAAGGAGCGCGTTTATATTTCCCACAGGCTAGGCTTACTTTCGATAGGTGGCACGTAGTGAAGCTACTTTTTAAGCATTTGGATAATCTTGAAGAGAAAGCTGCTAAATTCCACAGACTTATCAGGTTGGTTATGAAGGATTTAACTGTATTTTATAAAAATCAAAACCAAGAATTATTTCGGGCGCAACTCGCTTTCATAGCTGATTTTGCACAGACCCAACTGGGTGATAATTCCATCACAAAAACAATTCAGCGGTACTGGGATGGAATCGTTAATTATCCCCTTTCAAAAGTCAATAACGGAGTTTTAGAAGGAATAAACTCTAAAATACAAGTGATCAAAAGAGTAGCCAGAGGGTTTAGATCCAAGCAAAACTTCATGAAAATGATCCGATTCGTCTTTGACAAAGAGCAAGTTCAAGTAATTTCATAAAGCACCGGTTAGCATAAGATGATAAAAGCAGGTTAGTGTAACTTAATCTATATTCTTGTTACGAATCCAGTTCTAGGGTTATCTACATTTAAGAAAAGAAATTCAGGAAAATGAACTCGACCATTATTCAGCTAATAACTTTTTTATTTGTAAGCCTATCTCTTAATGCTCAAACAAACATCAGTATCACCACTGATGACGTGCTGAACACAGGGAACTTTAAAAAGAATAACTATTACTCCAAGTTATTACATAAGCTGGACTCGCTACAGATACCTGTTGCTATTTTTGTCAACGAAGGACTGATCTACAAAACGGACTCAGTTAGTAAGAACTTCGAACTATTAAATAACTGGATTAAACGCGACTACGTAACCGCTGGAAATCACTCTTTCAGTCATTCCAGATATTCAAAAGTAGGATATGATAGTTTTAAAAACGACATCGAAAGAGGTGAATATATTACACGAGAGTTAGTTAGAATACACGATAAGCCACTTCAATATTTTCGGTTTTCCTATAATGATTTGGGGAAGGACTCCACCCAGCACGCGCAAATTGATGCTTTACTAAACGAAAAAGGGTATATTTCAACGCCTTTTACGGTAGAAAGCTCTGACTGGATGTTTAACTACGTCTATGAGCATTACCTAAAAGCATCGGACTCCATAGCAGCCGCTGAAATAGGTCATTTGTATGTGAAAAAGACCCTCGAATATTTCCACTTCTTTGATTCTCTTTCCATGCAGCTTTACGGCAGAAAAGTAAATCAGATCTACCTATGTCACGATAATATGATAAATGCAGATTACCTTATTGAGATTCTTGATGCGCTCAAGGAACAGGGTAATACGTTTATCTCACTCGAAACGTCGCTTAAAGACCCTGCTTATCAACAAAAGTCGCGCTACTACGAGAAATGGGGCGTTTCTTGGTTTTACAGATGGATGCCCGAGCAAGAGCAAAGAGAAATCTGGATGAACAAAGAACCCAGTATTTATGAGCTATACCAGTTATACACCGATCTAGTGGAGGAAAATAAGGCTAAGGGGAGGTAAGTTTTTCTGGAAACAACTAAAACGCTTTGGGTAGTCGAAGAAACTCGCCCGTGTAACGCATTTCGTAATGTTGGATAGAGTCCTTCAAATTCGTATAAATAAAGATCGAATCAGAGAGATAGTCCACATGATAATGATATGCCGTAGGGCTTCTGGGGATAGTGATCTCAAAGGTAGAATCGATCATGTTCAAATGCCAAAAGTTCAAGGTCGATCGGTTATTAATGTGTGGGAGACTTTGTGTTCCTCGTTCTATTCGCCTCAGGTAATGGTGACTGATTTGTTTGTGGTAACGTTCCCTGTTGGTTTGTAAGGACTTTTCTTTCACTTTTACCCATTTCCCGATGAGTACTTTTTCTTCTCTTGAGAGCGTGTCGGGATCGCGTCCCACGGACTTCGCCTTTCTATA
>JBCCSU010000387.1:0-3502 GCA_039199635.1 Bacteroidota bacterium
GAAATAATGGGTGACATTTAGGTGACAATGGACCCAAATTGTGCTCCCAAGCGATAAATAAAATTTTATTATTCTGGAAAAAATATAATTTCGGTATTATGTTCAGAGCTGCTTTTTCTCTTCTTACGATGCTGATTTGCCACACCGCCTTCACTCAAATAACGCAAAAATCGTTAGAGCAAATTGATTCTTTGATCGATAAAGATGCATTTTCGTTAGCCTCAACGGAACTAAACACTTTAGAAAATAAGTTCAATCGTACTGATACACTTTTTTATCGTACTCATATACTGAAAGGTGATTTGTATCTTTCTCAAGGTGATTACGAAAAATCTATCAATGCCTATCTTACCACCTTAGATGATCCCATTCCTAAGGATAGTGTGGGTGCTCTTACCCTTGCCAAGGGTCTTAATGATCTGGGAATCGCTTTTTACAAAATAGGTCAGTTTGATTCAGCGCGATGGTCACACCATAAGAGTTTGGCTATTTATAGTAGATATGAGTATCCTCAGGGGTTATCCTACAATTATAATAACCTTTCTATCATCGCTAAGCAGGAAAAAGAGGTAGATGAAAGCCTGCAAATGCTTGAGAAAGCTTTGAATGCTAGCATTGAAGCCAAAGACAGTCTGGGAATAGGTTTTATCTATTTGAACATGGGGACAACGTATGCCGATAATACAAGTCGCCTCAAAGGACTCGACCATGTATATCGCGCCATAAGGGTATTTGATCAGCTTAACCATGAAAAGATGTCTACAAGGGCGAGAGTTATTTTGGCGGGTTTATATAATAGGTTAGGTTCATACGATTCATCACTTACACTTTTAAAAAACGCATCTGAATTCTATGCCTCTCAGGGTAATACACGTGGCCTTACTTCTCTATCACTCAAGTTGGCTGAACTTTTTATTAGCACAAATACTCTTGATAGTGGACTTTTCTATGCCGATCAGGCTTTAGCGCTTGCGCAAAAAAGTAAAAGAAGAATTAATATGTCCCGAGCGTATTATTGTAAAGGTCGAATTGCAAAAAAAGAAAAGGAATACAATCGTGCCACTCAATACTTTAATAAAGCAATAGAATATGTCGGACAAGAGTATAAGGGTCAGGAATTTGTCAATAGAATGTCATTGGCCGAGCTGCTTATGATTCAAAAAAAGTACGACAAAGCACGCGCTATGGCAGAGTACGGTTTAAACAAAGTAGGTAGCACTCCAAATCTAGGGTCAGAGGCACTGGCTTACAAAGTACTCTATAGATCAAGTAAGGCCCTTGGCGATAATGTCAAAGCTATTCATTGGCTGGAGAAATACAAATTGGCACAGGATTCACTATATAATAGAGAAAAAGCCCTTGAAATGGCCAGGATTGAGTATCGTGACTATGTGGAGTTAAAAGAACGTCAGGAAGCGGCAGAAAGAGCGAAGCTTCAGTCGGATTATGAACAAGACCTGGAGCGGCAGAAGTGGTTACAGTACTCTACGCTAGGTGGAGCCGGCTTATTATTGATAATATTGATTCTCATCTATAGATTATTTGTTCGGAAAAAGCGAGACCACCAACTCTTGGAATTTAAGAATGAAACCATACAGGCTAAAAACGATGAACTTCAAGCTAAAAACGAGGAGCTTCAAGCGCTACGTGAAAAGGATTATGATAACCAGCAGCGTGAACGCAGATTGCTTCAGGAAACCATTTATTTAAAAGAAAGGGAATTAGCCGGTACGGCTATGATCAACCACGAAAAAAACTCTATACTCACCTCTATAAGCACCCAATTAAGTGGGATTTGCAAAACGGTTAATGATGATGTGAAAAAGGACATAAGCGCTTTGAATAAGATGGTTGGCGCAAACATAAACTCAGATGAAAGCTGGGATAGCTTTATTCACCAGTTTGGCCGCGTACACCCGGAATTCTTTCAAAAACTCAAAGCAGTATACTCAAATCTGACGGTCAATGATCTTAAGTTATGTGCTTACATTAAAGTAGGTATGAATAATAAGGAAATTGCCGCTGCCTCGAATACCGCCCTATCTACAGTTAAGAAAAACATCAATAGGCTAAAAAAGAAAATGGAATTAGCGCCGCAGCAAAGTATTCGTGACTATTTGATCAGGTATAGTAATTAATTTATGGCGAATCGTTTTCAAATACGTTCAATAGGCGATTAGTACGGTCATACTAAAGAATGGATGTGCTAAGATCAAGAATCACTGTTGTACGGCCTCTATTTGTTATCTAGTTACTTGATAGAGATGTTCTCATTTTACATTTGTTTATAAACCTGAGTTCGATGAAATTCTTTAAAAGGGAAAATGAAGCTTGTCTTAGGATCGAGTTGTTAAAAGGCACTTTTTAAAGTATTTAACATCACCAAATCCACATTCTATACTCAGTTGGGACAAATCGGAATAACCCAATTTAATCTGCTCCCGGGCATACTTTAAGCGGCTATTTTGCAGGTACATTCCTGGAGGGACAGTATAAAACCGCTTGAATAGCCGCTGGAAATGAAACTTTGACATACAGGCGCTTTCGGCCATATCATCGAGTTTGATGGGGTTAGCTAAATTATTTAAGATGTATATTTTACTACGCTCTAGATTTTTCCAAATTTCAAACCTTGTTTGTCGTTTTACGCTACCCAGCGCATTTAAATCAGCAAATTTAGCCGTCAGAAACCTTTTAAACACGTTTAGAAAACGTGCTAAGCAGAGGTCAGGTGTAACCGTAAAATCTGTGCCTTGAAAGTAATAAAGTAGAGTGCTGTCAACAACGGACATTTCGAAATAGGGAAGTTCTTCTACTTCAACGAGGTTTTTTACGCATTGATGAATAACACCAGGATGTAGGTAAAAGCAAACTCCGTCTACATCCTGAGTAGAATTTACGCTCACCTCAATTTCCTCACCGGGTGGAACAATGCGCAGCAAATTTTGGGAAAGCTCGAACTTACCGTTGGAAGTAACGTAAGATTCCAAACCGGAGCTAACAAACTTTACGGAATAGTAATCCGAAGTTAAAGACGCTCGATACCGTTTAAGCCTAGAAACGTTAAAATAACTTTTTAGCGATGCCGCCCGATAGCTGACTATATCCTCTTGCAATAGTTTGTATTTAAATGCCTGAAGACACTGATTCCATAAGAATACCGCATAGCCAAGCACCGTAGGTTCCAAGTGCATACCCTAAAACTGCCAGCAAAACGCCTACAGGCGCTAGCGAGGGATGAAAAGCGGCTGCTACCACGGGTGCTGAGGCAGCGCCACCGATATTTGCTTTACTTCCTACGGCAAGAAAAAAGTACGGTGCACGAATCAATTTAGCCACTAAAAAAAGGAGTCCTACATGGATGATCATCCAGATTAATCCCACTAAAAAGAAACCTGGATTATCTAAAATGGCTGTTACGTCCATTTTCATGCCTATAGTCGCTACCAAAATAAAAATAAACACTGAGCCTATTTTGGACGCTCCGGCACCTTCTATTTGC
>JBCCSU010000388.1:0-3476 GCA_039199635.1 Bacteroidota bacterium
GTGCTTAATCCGTAACGAAGGCCTGCATAATAGGTGTTGGTATTATCAAGCGGTATCAAATAATTGAACCCGATCCGGCCATAAACACCACTGCTCTCATAAGTACCATTTTCAAAAGCTGTTTGTGGCCTTACAGTAGCATAGCCTACATGCACGGTGGGCACAATCCGGTTAGCGAGCTGGAATCCTACTGCTGCCTCAAATTTGGATTCAAAATCGCTAGCGGCGGTGATCAGTTTGCCGTAATCTATTAAGATAAATAGTCCGGAGGGTGTTATTATTTGCGTGGTGTCTGTGGTTGTCTCTGACTGTTCAGCCTGCGTATAGGTACTGTCTACTTTTGTAATTGTACTATCCATTACAGCAGTTGAATCTTGCTGTGCCCGCAGATTACTGAAACTCAATGTTAGCAGCAAACTAGAAATGTACAGTGACAATCGCATCTGTGCTGTTATTAGATAAGGAATCTTGATACTCAATAAACTGTACGTCAAACGATGAGCTGGTAACAGATAGATCCAGGGCTTGCACTATTACAGTTCTTTGTTCCACCAAGGTATTTGTTCTGTATCTTGCTTCTAAATCATAAAGCATTCCGGCTAACGATATCTGATAATTACTGATATTTTCCGAAGGATCAAGAGGAATCGAAAACAAAGTAGCTCTTTCTATTCCAGGCAATATGGCCTCCACCCCAAAAGGAGAAGTAATGCTATTGACAACTACACTACCATTTTCAATCAACGTTTTAGTTGAATTTAGGTCTGTTTTATCAATACTGATACTTGTTTTTTCATTGTTTAGTCTTTCCAATATAGCAGTTACATCAGTACCGTTATCCAGCGTATCATAATATACCAGGCTGTCGTCTATGAATTCAATTCGCGCGTCAATATTGTCGATAAGTGCGTTAACAATACTTAAACTATCGGCATTTATAAATCTGATCCTGAAAAAAGGGTCGATTCCAGTGGTTTTTGGTTCTACCTCCTCGCAAGCAGAAGTGAGGTAGATCAGTGGTGCTACTATAATTAAGAGAACAAGCTTTTTCACGATACTAAATTAGAAGTTTGGTTAACAAATATTGTGCAAGTTTTACCCAAGAATTAGATAGGGTCAACATTAAAAACGATTTTACTCGATTTCAAACTCTTATCACTTAAAACTTCCAAACCTGCTATCCGAAGTATTGATTTTACTTTACCCATATCCACCCCTTTTCGCTCCACCTTAATAATGAAATTCATGAGGTACTCATTTCTTATCTTAGATATTATGGGTTCTTCAGGCCCTAGTACTCTTTTGGACCCTAGCTGCTCCCTGAAAAGATTACCCAGTTTTTGAGCCGTAAGGTGGGATATATTTTTGTCTTTGTTTTTTACCGTTACACTGATGAGCCGGGTGAAGGGAGGGTACAAATGAGACTTTCGCTCTTGAATTTCAGTATTATAAAACCCAACATAATCATAAGCTGTGATCTGCTTTAACAATTCCAAAGCAGGGTTACGCGCCTGAATGATGACCTGGCCTTTGGAGTCTTTTCTGCCTGCTCTGCCACTTACTTGGGTGGCCAGTTGAAAAGTACGTTCAAAAGACCTGAAATCCGGAAAATGCAGCATTCTATCGATATCAAATATACCTACCAGACTTACTTTGTCAAAATCCAGACCCTTGCTGATCATTTGCGTACCGACTAGTATATCTATATCACCTTTTTCGAAATCACCAATAATAGTTTCATAGCTGTATTTATTACGCGTAGTATCCAGATCCATACGTTGGACCCTGGCTCCCGGGAAAAGTAGCTGTAACTCTTCCTCCAGTTTTTCGGTGCCAAATCCCATCGTTTTAATATCCGTAGATCCACAAGCTTCGCATTCCTGAGGCGTAGGTTCTTTGTATCCGCAATAGTGGCAAACCAACTCATTTTTGTACTGATGGTAGGTAAGGCTTACGGCACAGTTTTCACATTTGGGTATCCAACCGCAGTTTTCACAGGACACGTAAGGGCTGTAACCACGCCGATTTTGGAATAGAATTACCTGTTCATTGTTTTTTAAGGTTGACGTTATGGCTTCTACTAGTTCGATGGAAAATTCCCCTTTCAGAAGCCTCTTCTTTCGCTCTTTTATTACGTCTGCTATCTGAAATTCAGGTAGCTTTCCCTTACCATAGCGTTCACTTAATTCGATGAGTTTATATCTTCCCTCAAGTGCATGATGATAAGATTCTACAGAAGGTGTAGCGGAGCCTAAAAGTACTTTGGCATGGTGCCTGCGTGCCAGTACCATGGCGGTATCACGGGCATTATAACGTGGGGCAGGATCATACTGCTTATAAGAACTCTCGTGTTCCTCATCGATAACGATCAAGCCTAAATTATCAAAAGGTAAAAAGATAGAGGAGCGAACACCTACTACTACTCTAAAAGTTCCGCTTAAAACACCACGCCATACGTCTACACGTTCATTGTCTGAAAATTTAGAGTGGTAAACACCTAATTGATTACCGAAAACTCGTTTTAATCGGCCTACTATTTGAGTAGTAAGAGCAATTTCAGGTAAAAGATAGAGTACTTGTGATCCTCCATCCAGTACTTCCTGGATAAGGTCTATATAGATCTCAGTTTTACCACTCCCCGTAATACCGTGAAGCAGTACCGTTGAGTGTTGCTCGAAGGCAGCTAAAATAGATTGTTTTATCTCCTGTTGCTTTGCGGAGAGTACTATGGACTGATTCACCGTTTCAGCGGTTCCAAACCTGGAAACCACCAGATCAAATTGCTCCAGAATACCCTTTTTAATCAAGGTATGAAGCGATGAAGCTGATAAATCATTTGACTTAAAACTATTTTTTAGTACACCTTTTGCGTTTAATTTATCATCCTCAAAAATCGGTACCTGTTGAAGGTAATACAATAAAATAGCTTCTTGCTTAGGTTTGGAGGAGAGTTGTTCAAATAACTTTTGAAGCTGATTGAGGTAAGCGCTGTTTATTCTCACCCTGGTTTCCCTCTTCGGTTTGTATTTATCTTTAACTTCCTCGAAAACCAGGATCGCTTCTTTAGCTACCAGGGATTGTAACAGCTTATAGATGGATTTTTGCTGCGTTAGTTTACCTACTTCAGTGTAAGAGAGCGTAGAGCCATCCTTTAAAGCGGCCAGAACATAATATTCTTTCTCATTAAACTCATGTTCGCTTAACTCCCAATCGAAGAGAGGGTTCATTTGGATTCTAGATTCGCTGCTCAGTTTTAACCCGGCTGGGAGTGCCACATTCAGAACTTCTCCCAGGCTGCACATGTAATACCTGGAAATCCACTGTAAAAGTTCAATAGATACTTCCGGCATTACCGGTTGTTCGTCCAACTGTTCAAGAAGATATTTTGCTTCGTATTTCCTGGGGGGTTGATCATGTATATGACCAATGATGCCTGTGAGAATTTTGCGTTTGCCGAATTGTACAATAACTCTGCA
>JBCCSU010000389.1:0-3441 GCA_039199635.1 Bacteroidota bacterium
CAAATATTTAAGGAGATTAATCGTTAACAACACAACCGAATTCCAAGGAATGAAACTCAAACCACAACGATTTTTCTCCTTAACTGACTTATTTATCAATAAAATAAATGAATTCTCGATAAGTGAATTGAGAGAGTTATCATCCCGCCTGAAGAAACGATTAAATTAATATGAACGACATAGAAGCGAATTTTCTGTTCGGCAGTAATTATATACACGGAACTATAACCTGATGTCTGGCTCCGAAAAAATCAACTATCTATTTAGTTTTACAGGGTCAAATAACTCAACAATATGAAGAAGAAATTAATTATTGGCGCAGGTGTTCTGCTTGCAGTTATAGTTTCCATTTGGTTTTTAACACGCGGTGGAGCAGATGAATTCGGGGAGATTTTAGTGGAGGCGAAAAAGGGCACTTTTAAAGTGGAAATAACTACTACCGGTGAGCTTGAAGCTGAAAATTCAGTCAAGATACTAGGTCCTTCCGGTTTAAGGGCTGCACGCCTTTGGCAAGTAAAAATCGATCATATTGTAGACGAGGGCACGGTAGTGGGGAAAGGTGATTACATCGCCAGGTTAGACCAGTCTGAGCTGGGTGACAATATTCAAAACAGGCAAAATGAACTGCAGCAAAGCCTTTCGAAATACACTCAAACTAAATTAGATACTGCCTTGGAGTTACGGGCTGCAAGAGATGAATTAGTAAACCTTAAATATGCGGTAGAAGAAAAAGACATCATTTTATCACAATCACAGTTTGAACCACCGGCTACTATAAAGCAAGCTGAAATTGACCTGGAAAAAGCTAAAAGAGGATATGACCAGGCCAGAGAGAATTATTTACTCAAGTCACAGAAAGCGGTAGCTCAAATGCAGGAGGCAGCAGCGGAGTTAGCAGAGGATCAAAATAAGTTAGATTTTCTAGAAGAGTTAAGGCAAGGCTTCACAATTCTTGCTCCTGAGCCTGGCATGTTAGTTTACAGCAGAGATTGGGATGGTGCAAAAAAGGGTATAGGCTCTTCTATACAAGCCTATGATCCTGTAGTTGCTACCTTGCCTGATCTATCTTCTATGATCTCAAAAACATTTGTTAATGAAGTAGATATTAGATCTATAAGTAGAGGCCAAAACGTAAACGTAGGCCTCGATGCTTTTCCTGAGAAAAAACTAACGGGGAAGGTGACTAATGTGGCTAACATTGGCGAGCAAAAGCCTAATTCTGATTCAAAAGTCTTTCAGGTGAGCATCTTGATCAATGAATCTGACACCACTCTCAGACCGGCTATGACCACTTCTAATTCGATTATTGCAGAGGTAATACCTGATGTAGTTTTTGTCCCCTTAGAATGTTTACATAGCCAGGGTGATTCCATTACCTATGTAGTTAAAAGAGATGGTTTGAGTTACATCAAACAAGAGGTGGTGGTTGGTAAAACGAATGCCAATGAAGCTATACTGGAAGATGGTATTACGGAAGGAGATAAACTCTATTTATCAATACCTGATGATCTCGAAGGCCGTCCCATAGCACTCTTAAACGAGGTGCAATCCGAACCAGTAGCGAGCAAAGAATAAGCACGCCCAGTTTATGCTTTCTAATTTATATTCAAGTTTTTACATTGCTTTAGATGCAGTCTTGGCTAATAAAGTGCGGTCTGTACTAACAGCATTGGGGATCATATTTGGTGTAGCCGCGGTAATTGCCATGTTAGCGATAGGAAATGGTGCTCAGCAAGAAATTCTGGAGCAGATCAAGCTTGTGGGGGTTAATAACATCGTTATTACACCCGTTGTAGAGCAAACAGAAGAAGAAGTAGAGATTTCATCATCAAATAAAAGTGAAAAGAATTTTTCGCCCGGGCTAACGCTACAGGATGCGGAAAGTATTAAAGAGATCATACCCGGGATAGGTAAAATAAGTCCTGAGATTATGTTGGATACATATATCATAAAGAATGGCACTCGGAGGTCCGCTAAGTTAGTAGGGGTTGAAAATAACTACTTTGACATTTCTAATTTCTCTTTAGATCAAGGAAGAGTATTTAACACTCGCCAGCTGGAAGCGGGTGAGGCGGTTTGTGTTATTGGCCAGGGCATTAAAGCTAAATTTTTCAGCACACAAGATCCCATTGGTAAAATGATAAAGGTAGGTACTCATTGGCTGGAGGTAGTGGGTGTTCTTGAAGAGAGATATATAAGTGAAAAAAGTATTTCTAACTTAGGTATCAGAGATTACAATATGGATGTTTACGCCCCGCTGCAAACGGTATTGATCCGTTATAAAAATCGTGCTTTGGTTACTGAAACGCTCATAAAAAGAGCTTCCAGAAACGATAGAGAAGATGCTAACGAGCTACAGCAGGCTGTAAACTATCATCAGCTGGATCGACTGGTTATTCAGGTAGATCAAACCGAAAAAATGCTTAGTATTTCGGAGGTGGTATCAAGATTATTGAAGCGCAGACATTTTGACACTATAGACTATGAGATAACAATCCCTGAACTTCTGCTCAAGCAGCAACAACGCACTAAGAATATCTTTAATTTCGTTTTAGGCGCTATAGCAGGTATTTCTTTACTGGTAGGAGGTATCGGGATCATGAATATAATGCTAGCATCTGTGTTAGAGCGAATTAAGGAGATAGGTCTTCGGTTAGCTATCGGAGCTAAGAAAATGGATATTATCTACCAATTCGTTTTCGAGGCGGTAATGATCAGCGTTTCGGGAGGTATCATCGGGATAATTCTTGGTATTGTTTTAGCGTACGCCGTAGCGGAAATTGCGGAAATACCTACTATAATTTCATTTACGTCAATCATACTCTCTTTTGGAGTGGCTGCTACCGTGGGGCTCATATTTGGGATCACCCCGGCAAAGCGTGCCGCAGAACAAGACCCTATTTCATCCTTACGATATGAATAAGAAAATAATATTTTTCTTCTTAGCCATTATTACAGTGGTTTCGAGTTCCTCTGCTCAGCGACAGATTTCGCTTAATGATATTATCAGCCTAGCTAGAAATCAATCACCATTTGCCAAGCAGGCCGAAACACAGCGCGAAAATAGATATTGGGGTTATAGGTTCTTCAAATCAAATTATAATCCCCAATTAAGAATTGATGGCTCTATTCCGGGTTATGCCAAAGCTTTTGAAGACGTGACACAGCCAGATGGTAATATCCAGTTTCAGTCTGTCAATCAGATTCGATCTAGGTTGAATTTAGGTCTGGAGCAACCGTTACCCTGGACCGGAGGTTTGATAAGCGTAAATTCTAATCTTTTTTATTTTGATGTATTAGGCGATGATATAGATAATCAGCTTTGGAGAGGTTCTCCATTCACTATTGAGTTAGATCAACCTCTCTTCGCTTTTAACGAACTAAAATGGGATAAAAAAACTGAGCCTCTGCGCTATGAAGAATCAAAGCGTGAGTATGTAG
>JBCCSU010000390.1:0-3435 GCA_039199635.1 Bacteroidota bacterium
AATCAGATCACTTTTAACTCCTATATTTAAGTTTGTAATCAAAATAAAATTTTACTTTTTGCTTAATAAGTAAATTTTTATACTTTTTTGTCCTGTTTTTTGTATTTTTATATGCATTTTCTGGCTCTATTTTATGTAGGTTTGAATCGATATTTATCTCCTTATTCTAAGTGACGGGCAAAACTAACGCATCTGCTTTATTTTCCCATCTCTTCCTAAAAAACCTATAATGAAAAAGAACCTTAAATTGATTTTACCATGCATCATGGTCATGATGTCCCTATCTCTTTTTACAAACAGTCATATATCCGCTCAGACAACTAGTAGTCTTGTTTATCTCAATGGAGATACGCTTACTTATGTTCCCTACGCTATGAAAGGCCAAACCAATGCCGTAAATATTATTCCTGATTTTTCCAAAGCTGGCTATAAAGGTGGAGGTGTAGCACTCCCTGATGTACCTGTCAAGCAAACCGTATCACCTGTTTCTGGTGATGATAGAGCATCCATTCAAAGTGCGATTGATGCCGTGGAAGCGCTTCCCTTGGACGCCAATGGATTTAGAGGGGCCGTTTTGCTCACCGCCGGTGATTATCAAGTGGATGGACAATTATTCATTGAAGCGAGTGGAGTAGTACTGCGCGGAGAGGGACAAGGCACGAATGGTACCGTAATTCATGCCGACCAGACATCTAAGCATGATTTCCTGATTGTGCAGGGAACGGGATCTGGTATTACAGAAAATACGGCTACAACACAGAGTATAAGTTCCACTTATGTTCCCGTGGGAGCCATTAGTTTTGATATCGCCAATGCATCAGGGTTTTCAATTGGCGACACTATTTCAGTAAAACGAACACCCAACCAGTTTTGGATAGACGAATTGGCTATGGGGCAGTATGGATGGACCGCTTCTTCATATGCCATTAAACACGAACGAATAATAGAAGATATAAATGGGAATACAATTACCATTAATATTCCAATTGTGGATGTTATGGAGACACAGTATGGAGGTGGAGAAGTCTCTAAGGCAACTATTCCCGGGCGAATCCAAAACTGTGGAGTTGAAAACTTAAGGATAGAATCCTATTATGCCAGTAATACGGATGAAAATCACGCCTGGTCCGCGGTCCGCTTTTCAAGGGTTGTGAACTCCTGGGTGAAGAAGGTGACCGGCCAGTACTTGGGTTATGGTACCATTATTGTTACCAATGAGTCCAATTTCAATACCTTCGAAGAGTGTGCTTCTAAAGACCATAAATCTCAAATTTCAGGGGGTAGAAGGTATTCCTTTACCATCAAAGACGGCGTTGGCAACTTATTTCAAAGATGTTATACCAAAGATGGCCGTCATGATTTTGAAACAGGCTCAAGAGTTACTGGACCTAATGTTTTTCTAGATTCCTACTCTGCAAATACATATTCTGATATTGGTCCACACCACCGCTGGTCTACCGGGATTCTGTTTGATAATATTAGAGGTGGGCAGATAAGGGTTCATAATAGAGGTTCCAGTGGGACAGGACACGGCTGGGTCGGTAATTCCATTGTATTTTGGAATCTGTTGTCTTATAAAAATGATATTAAGGTAAGTAGCCCAGAAGGTGGTCGGAATTTCGGTATAGGTTGTTCGGGCTTGCAACAAAATGGAGACGGCTATTGGGAAGATTGGAATAATCCGGTAGTTCCAAGGAGTTTATACTTACAACAACTTGAAGATCGTTTGGGCTCCCAAGCACTAGACAATATCCTGATCGATGCCCAAAAAACTGGAAATATCTACACCTTATTGTCCAATTGGGCTGGAGAGGGTGAATTGGTACCTACCGTTCAGGATTCTTCCATTAGCCCTGTTGCAGACGCTTTTGTTCGCGGAGGTACTTATACTAATGATAACTATGGCACTAGTACGCAGTTGGTCGTTAAAGAAAACTCGGGTAGCGCTGATAATGATCGTATGAGCTTTCTAAAGTTTGATTTGAGTACCATTTCAGGAACGGTTTCTTCTGCCAAAATCAGACTCAAGGTGCAGAATGATGATCCAGGTGCATCCCACCAACTCCATTTTATAAGTGACGATAGCTGGACCGAAACGGGGATTACCTGGAGTAATAAGCCTAGTGCTGGCTCAGTTTTGAGTACCCAAACCGTACCTGTTGTTGGAGAATGGATAGAATTTGATGTAACTGCACAAGTTAATAGTGAATTAGCTGGAGATGGGACAATAAGTGTCCAGCTCTCAGAGTCAAGTATAGATAACTATGTTGTGTATCACTCCCGTGAGGTCTCTACAGATACAGATCGACCTCAGTTGGTCTACGAACTAGCTCCACCACCAAATACCCTTTCTAATGTAGCAGATGCCTTCGTTCGTGGTGGTACTTATGCCAATAATAATTATGGCACTAATACTCAATTAGTAGTAAAGGATAATGCTGGTAGCGCTGATAATGATCGTATGAGTTTTCTGAAATTTGATTTAAGTACGGTTACAGGGACAGTTGCTTCTGCTAAAATAAGACTCAAGGTACAGAATGATGATCCGGGGGCTTCACATCAGCTTCATTTCGTTAGTGATGATAGTTGGACGGAAACAGGTATTACCTGGAATAATCAGCCAAGTACAGGGGCACTTATAGGCACCGAAACAGTACCTGCAATTGGGGAATGGATTGAATTTGAGGTAACCAGTCAAGTAAATGGAGAGCTCTTCGGAGATGGTACATTAAGTGTTCGGGTATCCGAATCAAGTATTGGTACATATGCTGTTTATCACGCTAGAGAAGTCTCGACAGCTGAAGACCGGCCGCAATTGGTTTACGAGTTAGCTCCTCAGGCAAACTCCTTATCCAATGTAGCAGATGCTTACGTAAGGGGAGGTACGAATTCCAATAATAATTATGGAACGGATACAAAAATCGTAGTAAAAGAAAATGCTGGTACGGCAAATAATGACCGCATGAGTTTCCTCAAATTTGATTTGGGTGCCATTTCCGGATCCGTTACCTCTGCAAAGATTAGACTTAAGGTACAGAATGATGATTCTGGCGCATCTCATAATCTTTATTTGGTTAGTAATGACACTTGGACCGAAACAGGAATCACGTGGAGTAACAAACCCAGTGCAGGATCGCTAATTGGAACAGCTACGGTACCTGCAATTGGGGAATGGATAGAGTTTGATGTAACTAGTGAAGTAAATGGAGAACTTACTGGAGATGGTACGATTAGCTTGCAAGTCTCAGAGTCCAGTATCGGCACCTTCGTTGCTTATCATGCACGAGAAGCTACTAATCCTGATGACAGGCCAGTCTTAGTGTATACCGAAGCAGTTTCTGGAAACAGCATTACCACTGCTTCGGAAATTAGGACTCCCATATTTAATCAGGAAAACTTTAGGCTTGAGCTTTTCCCCAATCCAGTGTTCGGAGG
>JBCCSU010000391.1:0-3433 GCA_039199635.1 Bacteroidota bacterium
AGTTAAGGTTTTGCAAATTATTTAATGAAGGGGGCAAGGTACCATCCAAGTTTTTAGTAGACAGGTCAAGGCGAGTTATATCTCCGTTCTCAAAAGTTATCCCGCTCCACCCAACTACCTGATCAACTGAAGTAACAGCCTCCCACTCCGAACTCGTTCTCGGCCAATCATTGGCCGGATCTGCATCCGTTTGGGAAGTCCAGTTATCCCCGTTGGTGCTTTCGTAAAGATCTCGAAGGGCCTGGAGTTCCACGATATCGAGTATTTGTCCTTGTTCCGCAGGCACTTCATTCTGAGGGCTATGGATGAAAGAGGAAAAGTTATGTGAGCCATCCGGATTCAGATTAGCATCTATATCTAACTGAGGGATGTAGTTATTATGGATATTAAAAATCAGATTACTTGGAGTGGGATGAGCGTTGAAATCCGGGAATGAAGTAAAATGGTTATTTTGAATATAAAATCGCCGAAGCGCAGTTAAATTGACCAACTCTTCTGGTATACCCTGAGAAAGGTTGTTATTGTAAGCGTAAAATATTGTTAATGAAGATAAATTACCTAATGTTGACGGTAATTGACCTGATAATTGATTGTTATGGATATAACAACGGTTCAACTTTGCTAAATTTCCCAGGCTCTCAGGAATAGCTCCAACTAATTGATTATGTGATAAATAAAGGTTTACCAGCTCAGTCAATTCTCCTACACTTGAGGGAATCACGCCTGTTAATTGATTGTGAGAAAGATTGATTTCAACCAAATTAATCAAAGCGCCCAGATCATTAGGTATTTCTCCTGAGAAGTCATTCGACTGCAACAACATTAATCTTAAGGAAGATAATTGACTTACTCCAGCGGGAATTGGTCCATTTAATTGATTATTATGGAGATACAAACGCGTCATCAGAGAGAGGTTTTCAATGCTGCTGGGTATGGAACCGGTGAGCTGATTGTTTTGAAGGTATAAATAGTCGAGTTTTGTTAAATTACCAATGCTGGTTGGGATGGTACCGGTAAGTTGATTATTGTTAAGGGACAAGTGTTCCAACTCCGTAAGTGCCACAATGCTATCTGGAATTACTCCTGTAAGACTGTTATGAGAAAGGTTTAGACCATAGAGTTTTGATAACTGTTTAAAGCTTTCTGGTATTTCGCCAGTAAGTTGATTGTCGTAGAGTTGCAATAGCTTGAGCAGACTTAAGTCACCCAACGTTTCCGGAATTATGCCGCTCAAATCATTATCCTGTAAGAAAAGCCTTTCTAACGATTTAAGATCTCCTAAACTGGATGGTAATGATCCCGACAATACGTTATTATGTAAAGTCAAATAAAAGACGTCTGAATTCGTAATGGTTACACCATGCCAATTACTCGCCTGATCAATAGAGGTAATTCCATCCCATTCCGCCACGGTTCTTGGCCAATCATTAGCCGGATCAGAATCGGTTTGAGAGGTCCAGTTATCGCCGTTGGTGCTTTCGTAGAGATCGCGGAGGGCTTGGATCTCGTCAATATCAAGCACCAGACCTTGCACGGCTGGAACATCGTTTTGAGGACGGTAGGTAAACGAAAAAAAGTTATGCGAACCGTCGAAATTGAGGTGTCCGGATCGGGGGCCATATGCAAGTACATCATTTCCGCCTTGGCCCCAAATTTGGCTTTGAAAGTTGTTATCCCAGGTAGGCTGAACATCAAAAGCATTCTCTAGCGGAAAATAACCAGCAAGGAAAGTCTTCCTTGCCTCCACTGGAGTTTTTAGATCCATTGTATGGCCGTATAGGGCATGAGCATAAAAAAATAGACCTAATAATAACGATACGCTTAATCTTGTTAACTTTTGGATACCGGTTCGATTCATTTTGTTCATTTTGAGCTCCCCCCTTCTTCCGTCAGCATGCGATTACGCCACCGCTTAAGCTGGTTAAAATAGATCGGATTAGTGGCGCTGTAATCTCTCAAAGGTTCAGACGGCTTGAGATAATCAAATACCATGGCTAGGCTGGGTTTATTCAGATCATTCTCTTCCAAACCATGGAACTGAAAGGGCTTTGGCTTCAGATCGTTCTGTGAAAGACCAAATAAGTTGGACATATTATTCTCATAGTAATTCAGGATCATTCCAAACGCATCTTCCGAAAAGCCAGCGTCATCTGTCGGGTTATCGGGATCATTAATGGACTTAAGCCACCCCTGGATGTTGTACACAAAGTCAATACCCTGAAGGTTACCGCCTAGCTCTATTCGCTTCAAAGGCCCATGCAGGTAGTACTCATAATGGGCCTGAAGCTCTGCGTCAGAGTTGGTGTTAATGGTTGCCAGGTCTAACCCACCTACCAGGCTGGTGTATACAGACGATAGCCGTTTATCTGCATCGTAAGTATAGTAATGGTAAAACTCATCCAATGGGGTAGCCCCAAAGTATGAGGTAAAACCCACTGAAAGTACGTTACCCAGAAAATCATAAGCATATTCGACTACAAAGGTTCTGGTGAGCACTTTGGGCTGCTGTGCCATCCAGGTTACCCTGCCCTGCTCATCATAGCTGTACCACGTTTTAATGTGCTCGTTCTCGGTGTAAGAGACCGCTCCCATAACGAAGTCCTGGGTAAGCGATAAGCCGGTTTCCGTGCCCATATCAGGGTCCGGAAGATCGTAATAGGTTTTGACCCAGTCCTTTTTATCTGAAGTGGGCCATGTGTTGAAACCCCGGTCCTCTAGGCGCGAATTTAAACCGCTGCCGAAACCCAGTGATCCGATATATTCCCCGGATTCAATCGGTCTGCTCAGGTTGTCGTAATCGGTGTAGGAGAAGTTGTCGTTTATTATTTGTTGTGCATTTTGTGAGAAGCGGATACTGCCATCTTTGCGGTATTTGTATTCGGTTATTCCTGCATCAGTTTCCTTGGTTGACAGTAGCCAGCCCTGGTGGTTGTAGGTGTAGTAGGTGGTGAATGGTAAATCATTTAGATCTGTAAAGGTTGCTATACCTCCGGCCGCTTCAATGGCCAAAATACCGTTAGGTGCAATGGATACTTTTAACCGACCGGCATCGTCATAAAAATTATAGGACTTGTCCTCCATGGTATACGCCGGCTTAACCGCTAAATCTGTCGCTGCAGAAATCGCTCTTGCCGTCAGTAAAACATTTTGACTCCGGTCCGAAAAGCTGACCGCTTTATTCCCATTCTGATCTATGGTGATCGTTTGAATGGCCTCTCCCGTCAGGGTGGTTGGCGCTGCTAATTCAAATAGCTGATTTCGAATTTCTACGTAGTCATTCAGTTCTGTAGTCACGCCAAAGGTACGGCTGTACACCTCATGTCCTGACCCAAGTCGTAGTTCTTCCCCCACCCCGGCTGACCGCCTGATGTCTCCAGTGCCATCGTCGTAGTATTCAATCTGGGAATAGGGATAAGCGGTGGTTGGTACGTTA
>JBCCSU010000392.1:0-3430 GCA_039199635.1 Bacteroidota bacterium
AGGTCTTTCGTGCCGTGTCCCCAATGGTAAAATCCATTTCCTGACTTAATACCTTTATGACCTGCGGTTACCATATTTACCAGTAATGGACATGGAGCGTATTTAGGGTTTCCGAATCCTTCGTACAAAACGTTCATAATGGAAAGACATACATCAAGGCCAATAAAATCAGCAAGCTGTAATGGACCCATGGGGTGTGCCATGCCTAACTTCATAACAGTATCAATCTCTAATACACCGGCTACACCTTCATGTAAGGAATAAATAGCTTCATTGATCATCGGCATGAGAATCCGATTCGCCACAAAACCAGGGTAATCATTTACTTCCACCGGCACTTTACCCAAACCTTCCGAAAGCTTCATCACCTTATCGGTTACCTCATCACTCGTATTATAACCGCGAATTACTTCCACCAGCTTCATGATAGGCACTGGATTCATGAAGTGCATCCCTATCACTTTATCGGCCCTACTAGTTATAGCAGCTATTTTTGTAATAGATATAGATGATGTATTGGTGGCGAGAATGGTATTTTTAGCACATTCACGATCTAGCTCTTCGAAGATCTTAAGTTTTAAGTCTACATTTTCTGTAGCCGCCTCTACGACTAAATCGGCTTCTTTTACCCCTTCAGCTATCGCAGTATATTGCGTAATATTGGATAAAGTACGGTGTTTTTCTTCCTCAGTCAGCGTTCCTTTATTCACTTGCCTATCCAGATTCTTAGCTATTGTAGCCAGCGCTCTTTCTAGCGCTTTTTCCGAAACGTCTATTAACGCAACTGTGTGGCCATGTTGAGCGAAAACGTGGGCAATACCGTTACCCATTGTACCCGAACCTATTACTGCAATTTTCATTGTACTCATCTTCAATTGAGATTTAATTCAAACGATTGCAAATATATTATGAAACATGAAATTGCCATCACTTCTGGCACTAGATCTACTTCGTTAATGGAAGTACACGTTTCTCTATGCCACATGTCCCCGCTATAATTCTTAACGCATGATCCGGGTTAAAGCTTTACCTTTGATTTTAATAAAATGAATTGATTTGGAAATAGGTCATTATTATACTCTGGAAATTGCGCGGGAGGTGGACTTTGGTATGTATCTCTCCTCTGAACTTGGCGATATCCTGCTGCCTAAAAAATACCTTCCGGAAGGTATAAAAGTAGGTGATGCTATTCAGGTATTTGTCTACAAGGATACTGAGGATAGGCTGATAGCCACCACGGAAACAGCTCTGGGAGAGGTAGGGGATATTGTAAGTCTTGAGGTAATCGATAAAACGCCACACGGTGCGTTTATGCATTGGGGTTTAATTAAGGACCTCTTTGTGCCTAAAAAGGAGCAACCTCAGCCTTTTAATGTAGGAGATCGACATATCGTACGGATATGTCTGGATCATAAAACTGATCGGCTCATTGGCACAGGTAAGATTAACGCGTTTTTAACCAAAAAAATAGAAGACCTGCGTGAGGGAGACGAGGTGAGCACATTGATTTATGCAAAAAGTGACCTGGGGTTTAAAGCGGTAGTAAATCAAAAATATAGCGGGCTTTTTTATGCGAATGAAGTGTATGACAGTCTATCAATGGGTGATGAAAAAACAGCTTACATCAAACGAATTCGAGAGGATGGAAAGATAGACTTAGCGCTGAAGCCTGGGGGTAAAAAGTCAATAGATTCGGATATGGCAGTGATATTGGACCTTCTTAAGCTAAATAATAACAAGCTTCCCTACCATGATAAATCAAGCCCTGAAGAGATCAAGTACTTTTTTAAATTGAGTAAAAAAGCATTCAAAAAAGCCGTGGGGGGATTATTAAAACAAAGGCTGATAAAACTGACCGATGAAGGGATTGAAAGAGTTTGAATTAGGACGATTGACGCTTTACCTAACCATAATTTCAATAGTGCTTTATTTTCTGTTTTACACGCTGAAAGATCAAATAGTAAGTGGATTATTTCCCAATGAAGTACTGGTCACAGCACAAGGCCGTTTTAATAAAGATGAGGTAACCATTAAGATGAAGGTAGAAGGCAGTTTGGATACGGTGCTTATTTATAAACGTGGAAAACAAATACGTACATTTAAACCCATAGGATTAACACGGTTCTTCCTTTATCAAAACCAGCTATTTCTGGCGGACTTTGAATACGTTAAAGAAGTATCTAGTATTGGCAGTACTTATCACTTTTACCTGTCAGCTAACGCCGATTCAGTATTTATGGACATGCGTGTAAATGGCGCGGGTAGCAGTGGTTATTAACTATTCCGTGTAGATTAGAACTTCTTTAGCCAGCCCCATGGCATTGAATCGAATACTCAAATAGGGGGAAGGGGATTTACTGATAGCACTTTTACACTCCTTTCCCGGTCCAATTTGGTAGACAAAAAACTTTTGACTTCTCCGATATAACTCGTTTTTATCTGGCTTCCCCAGTAACTCTTTTACCTCGTTTTGATTGAGCTTTTTTAAGGATTCTAATTGGGTTTCCAGCGACTTAAGAAGTGTCAATCTCTTACCCTTACAGCCATTTGGGTCTGATATCCAAATATCATAGTCAAAATAATCCAAAGCTTCGTTGTTTTTACACCCGGCTAAAAGGAGAATAGAAAGTACCGGTACAATTAGAATATTTTTAACCATTTTCATTAAAGGTCAAACCAACAGAATTCAACTTTGTTTACCAAGAAAATAATAACTTCACGCTTCTTTGGCTGATCAGTATGATAGGAAGATTTATTAAGGTTTTTTGGTTTTTCACACTTCTGGGTGGACTGTTAAGTTTATTATATGTCTACGCAGGTCTACCAGAGGGCGCACCTGTGTATTTATCTGATGCTAGAGAGCTCTTTTCAGATAAAGAGATTTTCTTTTATGTAGCCTTGGCCATTTTAGCTATCCAGAACTTTGCCTTTTATGCCTTATCTAAAAACATAAGATATAAGCGGGAAGGTATGAGATTACTGGTGAAGAACTGGCTCGTCAGCTTTGCCGGAGCGCTAAATATTTTTTGTACCATAATGCTTCATTTTCTTTACATAATGAATAGTGGAGAACGAATTGAGTTTGATAACTTCGGTTTTCTAACGTTTGTAGCTTTAGGCCTAGTAATAGCTTGGTTACTAGCTCTTCCCATCCTTATTTTTAGAGAAGTGAAAAAGTGAAACTATTAATTTAGCTAAATATTTCTAAGTAGCTAATAGTCTGATAATTAAGCCCTTCATATTTATTTAGGTGTTACCTGCTCCAAATAATTTCAATTGAACCAGGGCTTGAAATACTATTTTTTTTAGGTGTTTATACGTTGCCATGGGAAAAAAAAAGTTGCGAAATTAATGGCAAAGTAAAAGGTAGATAAAACCTAAGAAATAATAAAAGAAGTTGATTGAAAGTGGCAAAGCCGGGTGCGTCCGG
>JBCCSU010000393.1:0-3378 GCA_039199635.1 Bacteroidota bacterium
AATACGCGTTACCCCCAACACTCACATTGAAATCGTTTTTACGAACAATATCATAAGACAATTCAAATTCAAATCCAGTGCTTTGAATTTCACCAAAATTGGTAGTTAGCTGATTATTTTCATCTCCTACAGATCTGCTTAATGGGAACGCATTAAGAAGTTCTGTAGAAGTTCTGTCAAAATAATCGATCGTACCGTTCAATTTACCATCGAACATAGTAAAATCAATACCAATGTCAGTCAGCAACTGCTCTTCCCATCCTAACTCAGTATCTGCGATACCTTCCGGCAAAGCTGTAGAAGAACCATTTCTGCTACCGAAGGCAACTCGTTCTAAACTTGTGAAATCACCAATCAATTGATTTCCTGTTAAACCATAACTCGCCCTTAACTTAAGTGCATTGATAAAATCAACATTAAAGAAAGATTCATTGGCAATATTCCAACCTGCACTTACTGACCAAAACACACCCCAGCGGTTATCAGCACCAAATCTTGAAGATCCATCGGTTCTTAATGATGCTGAAAATAGATATTTACTATCAAAATTATAGTCTAAAAATCCTCCAAAACTCAACAAGGCATTCGAAGTACCGTTAGTCGATGCATTGGTAGGCTGAGCAGCAATAGCCTGACGATCTAAGCGATCAGTTGGGAAACCAATACTAGTTAGAGTGTAATTAGAAAACTCCCTTTTATTATATTCTACAAGAGCATTTAAACTTAAATCATGCTTCTCTCGTAAGGTTGTTTTATATGATAGAACATTCGTGAGTACCCATCGAAAATCATTACTCCCATTATCTGTTTTACTGCCTGGATTGTCAGCGTCTCCTACGAAAAAATCAAGACGGTTACCTGGCTGCAAAAAACTTGATCTCGTAAATCGATCATTACTTACTCCTATTGTCAGGCGATTTGTGAAGTTTCCTAGAAATGTCGCCTCAGCCGCTACATTTCCTATAGTGACAAGATTAACAGATTCTTCAGGATTAGTTCGAAGAGCTTCAATAATATTAAATCCACCAGTACCTAAACCTTGATTAAAAATAGGATCACCGTTTCCATCAAGTATCAAACTACCATCAGGATTTTGTTGGAAAACCGATGCATAGGGCAAATAATCGTAGAAAGCTCTATTTGGATTTTGCACGTTATTTCTATCACGCGGAAGATCATTGAATGCTCTAGATATACTGATGTTACTCTGAATATTTAACCAATCTCTTGCCTGGTATAAAGTATTTAATCTAGCAGAATATCTATTGAAACCTGATATATTGTCCACTATCCCAGTATTCTCATCGTAAGCCATTGACAGAAAATAATTCATCTTATCATCGCCCCCAGAGATCCCTAACGAATAATTCGAAATTCTAGCATTTCTTAGAATCTCATCCTCCCAATCAGTATCAATTGATCTAAAAACATCAGTTTGATCAGGACTAAAACCTCCACCACCAGGCGCACCTTGTGCGGCTGCAACTCCTAAATCTGCAAGCTCAGACTCATACCTAAAACGATCTTCGGTATTCATCATATCAAAGTTGTCTGGAATCCTTTCCCCGAAACCTATTGAAGACCTAAATGTTATTTGTGCGTTACCGCTTCTTCCTTTTTTGGTAGTTATCACTATCACACCGTTACCTGCTCGTGAACCATAAAGAGCCGATGAGGCGGCATCTTTTAAGACATTAATAGATTCGATATCACCAGGATTAATGTTATTGATGTTGGTTGCATCCAATGGAACACCGTCTACTATGTATAAAGGATCTTGACCACCTTGAATTGATGATATACCTCTTATTCTAATGAAAGCCCTGTTCCCTGGTTGACCATTAGCTCCTGTTACAGCAACGCCAGCTGCCTGTCCTTGAAGCATATTATCCACACTTAAACTTGGATTAAAATCTTCTATTATGTCCGAGTTCACGGTTTTAATAGAACTGGTGAGATTCTCTTTGCTCGTACCGGAATAACCAGTAACTACCACTTCACTTAGTTGCTGGACATCAGGAGACATTGCCAAGTCGATGACAGACCGAGCCCCGATTTCCACCTCTTCACTTGCTAATCCAATAAATGAAAATACTAGAGTACCTCCAGTAGAAGGCACGGATAAACTATAATTACCATCAATGTCAGTGACGGTACCTGCGGTAGTTCCTTTAAGTACTACATTTACACCAGGTAAAGCAGATCCGTCTTCAACAGACGTAACCTTACCGGAAACAGTACGTTCTTGAGCCCACAAATTGCTCGAGGCAAATGTGAACATCAACATGAAACTAAGTAGTAAAAACTTCTTCATATTGTTTTGTTTAGGTTAAAAATGAATTGTTCTAATCTTTCAAATGTAGACAGAAAAATTTTAGTCGTGAAAACATATCCATTTATTTTCACTCATTTTTAGGTACAAAAATGATTTAATCTGCCTAAGATCGATTTTTAATAACCCGTAATGGGGGATTATAGTATAATAAATTCTATTCTACGGTTATTTTGGCGACCTAACTCGCTGTTATTAGTGTCTATCGGGTTTTTCGAGCCATAACCGCGATATTTTAAGATTTTCGAGCTTATTCCGGATTGAATTAGAAAATCATAGACCGATTTAGCTCTGTTTGTTGACAGATTTAAATTATATGAATCCGTACCTACATTATCCGTATGACCTCCAATTTCGATAGTGGTATTATTTTCTTTTAAAAAACTAATGATCTTTTGTAGTTCCGTTTTCGATTCCGGACGAAGCTCATAACTATCGGTATCAAAAAATATGTTATTGAGAGTGGCTGAAGCTCCCGATTTTAAAGGTTCTAAGGCTATATCTCTATAAACCGGCTTCATATCGTCACCAGTATAATTAAAACTTAGGCTCTTGAACAGATATCCTTCCTTATTTACATAAAGAGCGTACTCTGCTCCTTCTGTCAACACTATTAAGTAGTTCCCATTAACAGAATCTGAGCTCACTAAACCTACTCTTCTATCTTGTTTGATATCATACAACTCCACTTTAGCACCTAAAGGGACGTTCGTATCAGAGTCTGTTATACGACCAAATACATAACTCGACTTATATTTTACCTTTGAAGACTCAGGAACATCGAATTCGTAAATTCTTCCTTTTCGGTTTACATCATTATTATCTTCATGTGAATAGTAGCCTTTGCTTCCATCTGACGAAATGAAGAGTGATACTTGATCTTCACCAGTATTTATAGGAAACCCAATATTTTGAGGCTGGCCCCAGTTAAACTCCTCTAATTCTGAGAAATAAATGTCAAATCCGCCAAATCCCGTTAAACCGTTTGAAGCAAAATAGAGTACCTGATCATTAGGATGGATAAATGGAGATACTTCATCGTTTAC
>JBCCSU010000394.1:0-3353 GCA_039199635.1 Bacteroidota bacterium
GGCATTGGTGAAGGTATCCACTTGATCAGCTTTGTTATTTTCTGAACTCACCAAGGTTTTTAGTTTTTCAAAGTATTTTCGGGTGGCTCCGTTGAGTTGGTCGGATTTTCTCAGGAGTACTTCTTTTAGTAGATCATTGGCGATTTCAATGTCTTCTAATGTCGTATTGATATACACTTCTCCTGTTTGGCTGTCGGCCTCCGACTCTCGTTGGTATTGGTGGTAAAAGGTAACGGCTTCGATAAAGGCCAGGTAATGGGCGTTGGTTCTTCTCGGTTTGAAGACGGCTTTGGGGATTTTCAGGTGATGGGCATAGGGATTACGTACGGTGACGGGTTGGAGTACACGTTGGGTATTTTTGAGTTGTTCCCTGATTTGGTGTTCGGCTTGTTTGTCCAGTTCTCCGGCTGATTCAGCACGCTGGTAGGCCATGATCTTTTCGTCTTGCTCGGTACTTTCATCAATGTGGATCAAAAAGGAGCGGTTTGCGTTGTCTTCGTATAGGCTTTCCCTAGTGGTGCAGCCGCTTACGCTTACCGGGCCTTCTACTTTTAAGCTGATGGTTTTGGTTTCGCCTTTTGTGTTTTTCCGAACTACGGTCTTACTGATGGATTTCTTGCTTTGTAATTCCCTAAGTGGATAAAGCACACCCTCTGCCCCATCCAGGTCTTCAATGAGGATAAGTTTGTTTTTAAGTTCGCGTTGACCAAAGTAGTAGAAGGCGTTTTCGCTTAAGGTGGTAATCTCGATTTTATCTTCTTCGGGGATCAAGGCACCTACTTTTTCTTGTAGATGGGTCTTCCCTACTCCACTGCTACCTAAGCTGACAATGTGCAAGGGTTGTTCACGTTTTCTACTGGTAAAGATCAGGTACATTAATAAGCGGTTGATTTCTTCTCCGATGACCCCTGCCCTGCCAATGTCCTGGTTAGTTCTTTCAATAAGGTTCGGTTGTGCCAAAAATGCCTGTGCGGATCGCACTTCTCCGGGGGTAAGGAATTTTCGTTTGTCTTCTTGCTCAGTTTGTTTTTCTAATTCTTCTATTCGGTATTGCTCTAATAGGTTGGTGAGTTCGGAAAGGCTGGCGGCTATTATGGAGGTGCCTAGTTCTAACCGCTCGGCTGTTTTGCGGATCAGTTTTTCCAGTTGGGTGTCGTTGTACAAGTCCAGGTTATGCCGGATGGCGGGTATACTGGTATCCTTCAGTTCGATCTTTAGGGTTACCCGCATTCTGTCCAGCCCTTCGAGTTTGATGCCGCCTAGGACGGTGAGCCTCAATAGATCATTTTCATAAAGCAGGCTTTCAGGGTTGGCAGCATCTAAGTTTTGATTGCTCATTAGAGGTTGGATAATTTTTTTATTTTGAGAACTATTAGTCACAAATGTAAAATTTCAATCTCTTTAACCAAAGGAACTATTATTTTATTTAGGCACTTTTATTCTTTATTATTGTCATCATAGTTAGCATATACTTCTTTTTTGTGCATATAATGAACATTGGAGCTAAAATAACCACACTTAGAAAAGACAAAAGCTGGTCGCAAACTGACTTAAGTAAACTTGTGGGGGTGTCTCGTGAGATTATTGGACGATACGAACGCAACGAGGTGTTACCTTCTATTGAAGTGGCCAAGAAAATTGCTGATGCTTTTGAAGTCTCCTTAGACTATCTAGCCGGTGAAGGCGTTAATGCTGCATTTGATAAGGAAACGCTACGACTCATTGAGGACATTGAAAACCTCGAACCTGCCATTAAGGAAAAACTCCTTTATATGGCCAATGCGATTATCAGAGATGCTAAAACCAGAAAAGCATACGCCTCCTAAACTAAACCGAGCTAACGCTCTACCACGTTATTAGGTCGTAGAAGAACCTACGACCAGTTTGAGGATTCTTGAAGTACAAAAACTACCCGAGGATATCAAAGAAAAAGTCTTTTATATGATTGATGTATCTATCAAAGATCATAAAACCAGACAGGCCGTACGCTTCTTAACCTCAGAGTCCTTTGAAAGTGACTCTGAGAAGGAGAAAGGTGGGGCACGCTTTGCACTAGCGCGTTAGTGGGTTACGACTTAGTATGAAAGTTCATAAAACGATCGAGAAATTATAACTACAGAGGCATTAACTATTAACAAGACGATTAAATAGCATACTAAAGCAACAATATGAGATCGTTCTTTTCTTTCATTTACTTCATCGATGAAATCACTCCACTGATTATTATGCAAGGAAATAAAGTAATTGAATATGTACGGTAGTATAAATATTACAACCAAATGGCCAAATGATAAAATATGATCTTTTAAATAAAATAAGTTTACAAGTAAAACTAATGGCAAAATATGCAAAACAAAGATTATTGAAGTTACTCCCCATCCATGTACCTGAGGATTTCGCTTATCCTTACTTTGATAATATTTGTAGACTTCTGAAAAACATAGCTTATATAAAAAGTACATTAACGTCTTAAATTTGGATTTATACTGATCTGCCTTGTCGCATCTTGCTGAACAATTGACGGATCATTGTACAGCTGGGATGGCGGTGCTACATTATTCGGCCTTACCATCAGAAAATAAGTTGCGGATACACCTGCACCCGCAGGGCCTGCCAATCCAACCCTTGAAAAAATTAAATCTGCTGCATAAGTGGACGTGGAAATTTGCCCTGTTGAATATTGATAAGTGCTAATACCTATTCCTAGACCAGTAAAAACGTAACCAATCCCGTTGGCTGCTCCTGCAAAACTTCCTCTAATAACGTTAGATTGATTTGGAAACGCGGGATAAATCTTAGACCACGACCGAGCCAACCCTGGAATAGTAGTTTCTAATATTCTACGCCCCGGTGTTACAAACAAATATGGAGCAGAACTACTTGCCTTAGCTCCTGAGGCAAGATTAGCCGCGGCAGCCGCAGTAAACACACCTCCTACAGTGGCAGCATTAGATATAAAATCCAATGCAGCACCTAAATCGATTGTTTCAACAGGTCCATTAAAAGCTAAAGCTTCATCTGGAAGGAACGCTCCATTAACATTAAAACCACCGGCATCAGATCCATCAGCATTTGTAGATCTGCCTTCACATGGAAGGTCATCAACACATCCTCCGTCTGGATCAACTCGATTAACTGGATCATTGGCCATAGACATATAAGGCGACCAGAATTGTTTATACGGATCCGGCACCAACCAACGAGAGATAACAGGATCATACATCCTGAGTTCAAAACTGTTCCACCCCGTTTCAGAGTCTTCTTCGGCAAATTCCCCTTGAAAACCATAACGGTAGTATTCTACACATTTTTTTGGTGCACTTTCCCCTTTTTTGTAGACCTCCCACAAAACA
>JBCCSU010000395.1:0-3271 GCA_039199635.1 Bacteroidota bacterium
AGCAAGACCGTTACATTATGACTTTTATGGATGTATTGACTACTCTGTGACATCGAGTCACAAAGTAGTCAAATTTGACGAGGCAAGCCTCCGGGGAATGAAACCCTCTTAAGATTCAACCCGGCAAACCTATGCAAAACGGATATGTAGAACGGTTTAATGGGAGTATGAGAAGGGAATTATTAGATGCTTACATTTTCCGATCACTAGATGAAGTCCGAAAGATGATTGAGAAATGGAAGTTGGATTTTAATTATCAACGACCTCATCAGTCGCTCAATAATCAAACTCCTATAGAGTATGCATTGGCGAATACAGGATAAAAACTCTACTTTTAGGTGAGCCACTTTTACGGGAAGCTTACAGTTCCTCAACGTATTCAAGTTGATAATGGGAGCGAATTCATTTCAAAAGCACTGGATAAATGGGCTTATGATAATGGAGTTACATTGGATTTCTCTAGACCGGGAAAACCCACAGATAATCCGTATATTGAATCATTCAATGGCAGCTTTCGGGATGAGTGTTTAAATGTTCATTGGTTTTTGTCGTTGGATGATGCTCGCGCAAAAATTGAAGCCTGGCGGCAGGAGTATAATCAGTTCAGGCCACATAGCTCCATTGAGTACAAAACACCAGATCAAGTCCATGAAATAGAAGAAAATAAACGCCGATTTTCTACTTTTCAGTGGTCCGATATTCAGTAAAGGGTCAGCACAGGTAAAAATTTGAATTTAGAGTGGTCCGAAAACAAGTAAGTCTACATTTTTTGGTAAGAGGTCAATTACTGGTAAGACTACAATCTACTTGTCTACATCTTTTACAGGATGATAGAGTTTGTTCTTTTCGTTTCCTATTTCTTCAAAGATTGGCCGCCATCTCATTGACCCATCTTGCAGAGCACCGTGTTTATTCGTGGTACTCGAAATATAAAATTTATTAACGAACTCAGAGGGAACGAAATAACCTTCTCCACCAAAATCCATTATCTCAAAACCTTCCTGACTCAATAAAGTTGGAAACAAAACCTCATGATGACCACACCAATGCGATAGTAATGCTTCATGAATAAAACCGAGAGCTTCTTTAGAGATACGATAGATTGGATTAAATGACCTTATTCTGTTTTCAAACGGAATGGTTGTATAAGGATGCGCCAGTGAAGGCCACCAATGCCATAGCGGTTCTTCTCTTGACAGGCGAATATGACAACTAATAAAGTCTTTAGTAATTGAACTGAAAGAATTAAAAAAATATTGCCAATTACCACTAAATCTAACATCTTCCTCTATACACCAATAGTAATTGTATACTTTAGGTGCCTTTAAATAAAATTGAAGTAGCGGAAAATGATTGTTTCCAGGTGTGAGATTAAAACCTATTGGAAAATAATTGAGTTTTGTTATTATATCACTTGAGAATGGAATATGATGTAACTCTTTTATTTGTGCTGGTACCCCCTTTTCATCCATATGGTACAGAACATAAACATCTCCTGTATTTCCAGATGCTATGTGAATTTTTCTAAACAAATCAATTATAGCATTTGTAGTATGGTTACAAAGCAATAGAATGGCTTGGTTCTTTTGGCTCATAGAGTAATTTTTTAAGTTTTGATGGTAGTGGCCAATATTTTAGACACCTATTTTACTCTTTTAATAATTGTTGGATTCTGTAGTATTTCTTCCCGACCAGAGTATATAGTATCAATATATGTACATTTGGCGTTGATTAACGTTCATATGATGGTGGTCGTAACTAGTTCTATTGCCTGTAGAAAGTCGTCGTAACCCAGTATACTCATTTGTAAGGATATTGTCTTAGTTTCGTTCTATTTGGTAATAAGTGTAGATTAGCACGTTGTGAATCCCTCCCAGTTCCTCACTGAATTTCGGACCGTGGAAAAGTAGAAAATCGGCCGTTATGACCCTTTACTGAATATCGGACCACTGAAAAGTGGAAAATTGGCTGTTCTGTTCCTCTTTGTTATGCACCTGTTCCGGTGTTTTATAACCGATAGAACTATGAGGTCTAAACTGGTTGTACTCCTTCCGCCAGGCTTCTATTTTTTCACGAGCATCTTCCAACGATAAGAACCAATTGACATTCAAACACTCATCCCGGAAGCTGCCATTGAATGATTCAATATACGGATTATCCGTCGG
Source organism: Bacteroidota bacterium (assembly GCA_039199635.1). Taxonomy (GTDB): domain Bacteria; phylum Bacteroidota; class Bacteroidia; order Cytophagales; family Cyclobacteriaceae; genus Fulvivirga. The sequence continues at coordinate 2,166 of JBCCSU010000395.1, forward strand.
TTTTCCCGGTCTGGAGAAATCTAATGTTACTCTGTTATCATAGGCCCATTTATCCAGTGCCTTAGAGATAAATTCACTTCCGTTATCTACTTGAATTCGATCAGGTGTAGTCTCGTTAAACTGAGTGATTTGTTCCATAAAGGAAACCACATCATCTCCTTTTATTGATTTTTCTGGAAAGATACCCATACATTTTCTACTATAATTATCCACCACAGTTAATGCCCTGAATCTACGTCCATCAAATAGTTGGTCGCAGACGAAATCCATGCTCCAGCACTGGTTAATATTAGAGATATCTAACCTACCTAGGCGGTGTGAGCCGCTTCTACTTCTTTTAGGTCTCTTGCTACGTAAATTAAGCCCTTCTAACTTATAAAGCCTGTAAACGCGATTTCTGCTATCTCGCCAGCCTTCCCCTCGAAGCAGAATATGAATCCTGTCAAGACCGTAACGGACTCTAGTCATCGCTATCTCTCGCATACGCTTTCGGATGGCCTGCTCATCCCTGGCCTGCGATTGATAATACCACATGGGTCTATGCAATAAGATAAGCTTGCAAGCTCGTCGTATTAGGATTCGATAGTCGTCCATGATTTGCTGGGCTAGCTCTTTAGATCTAGCAGGCTTTAGAGCTTTTTTTGATGACATCCTGAAGCATTTGCTTATCCAGGGAAAGATCTGCGACCAGTTTCTTTAATTGCGCATTTTCTTCTTTTAATTGGCGAAGTTCTCTTAGCTCGCTTACCCCCAAACCGCCGTATTTCTTTTTCCAGTTGTAGAATGCCGCTGTGGAACAGTAGCTTCACTGATGCCCATCTTACTACGGGGCCGCCTAGGCACACTTCTTCAACTTTAGTTCCTGTTTCCGCCTGCTTAAGGGCAAAAATAATTTGTGACTCTGTGAACTTTGACTTTTTCATCGTTATCTGCTTTGGTTAATACTACGATTTAAAAGCCAATTTTCTCTACTTATCCGTGTCCGATTTTTTGGTAAGAGGTCACTTTAATAGCGTTGAACTTGTGGATTCATTAATAAATAGTATCAAATCAAAATCTTGGGTTAAGTTAGTTACGGAAAATTCATTTTCCATCTTCATGGCTCC
>JBCCSU010000396.1:0-3221 GCA_039199635.1 Bacteroidota bacterium
AAACGAATTAATTCTTTACCCCAACCCTAAAGAGAGGAATTGATTCTAATGTAGAATTTAAACTAGTGAGGCACCCCTTTTGCGGACGGGGGCTGCGTTCAACATTTGTTAGAAATTAGTCTTTTACCCCGATCTTAAAGGGTAAGTTATTCATTGTTCCGTCATTAATCGTTCCTATCATTGCGCTTATAATGGTAAGTTTTCTTTCATTTAGGGCAGCGAATATAAATCCGGTTGATGCCTTACGAGATGAGTAGATTGTTATTAGTTGTAGTATTTTGGTTGGCGTTTGTAGAAATGTCCTGGGCACAGCAGAAACAAGTCTGTGTGACAGTGGATGACTTACCCGTAGTCAACTACGGCAATGACGATCCTGAATTTTTAAAAGAAGTGACCGAAAAGTTGATTACTACTTTTGACGCCCATTCCATTCCCGCTATCGGTTATGTGAATGAACGCAAACTATATAAGGACGGACGACTAGACGAAAGCAACGTGGCTCTTTTAGAGTACTGGCTTGAAGCCGGATATGAATTAGGTAACCATACCTACTCTCATCATAACTATCATAAAACACCTTTCAATACATTCACAGAAGATATCTTGAAGGGTGAGAAAATCACGAGACCGCTATCAGAAAAGTATGGAATGCCTTATCGATTTTTCAGGCATCCGTATTTAAGGATCGGAAAAACCCAATCATCAGCCGATTCTCTGAGCAGCTTTCTCTCCGACCAGGGTTATACAGAATCACCGGTTACCATCGACCCTGACGATTATCTCTTTGCTAAGGCGTATCATATCGCTTTAAAAAAGGGTGATAGTCTAAAAGCTTCCAAGGTAGCAACCGCTTATTTAAAGCACATAGAAAAGAAAATACAATTCTATGAGGAAGTGTCTACTAAGCTTTTCAACCGGAATATAAGTCATACTTTACTCATACATGCTAATCTATTGAACGCTGATTATCTGGGTGAAGTCGCCCAAATATTTAAAAAGAAGGGTTATACATTTATTTCACAAGAAGAAGTTCTGAAAGACACTGCCTATGGTACACCAGTTACACGTTATGGCGACTGGGGCATGTCATGGATGGACCGTTGGGCCATGACCCAAGGTAAGAATACTCTTTTACGAGACGACCCATTAGTCCCAGAGTTCATTCTAAAATGACTTTTTATCATTAGAGCTTGCTATGGATAAGACAAATATTTTTCTTTTATTTGCTTTACAAAATATAAGGTAATAAAAAATACAAGTAAATGGCAAAAGAATACCTGGGCGAATTTGAGGAGCTCTTGCTCACCATGGTGGCCGTGCTAAAGGAGGACGCTTATGGAGCACAGATTGCTGACGAAATTGAAACCAGGCAAAAACGGGCGGTGAACTTAAGTGCCGTTCACGTTACCCTTTACCGTTTAGAAGATAAGGGGTTCATTAAATCGTCTTTTGGTGGTTCCACCAACGAGCGAGGAGGAAGAAGAAAGCGAATATATGAGGTTACCAATGCCGGATTCGCCATGCTTAACGCCATAAAAGATTCACGTACCGAACTGTGGAAGCTTATTCCACAACTCAATGTCAAGGGCTAAATGAAGGAAAAAAATATTCCCAAGTGGCCTATTAAGCTCCTTCGCCAAGTATACTCGGAACATTTTCTTGAAGAAATAGAAGGTGACTTGATTCAGCGTTTTTTCAAGGATCAGGAAAAGTACAGTCACAACAAAGCACGCCGAAAATTCATCTGGAGTTCCGTCAGGTATTTCAGATTAGGAATACTACTGAGAAATAGAAAATACAACACACCAACTCAAATAAATATGATAACCAATTACTTCAAAGTCGCTTATCGCGTAATGTTTAGGTATAAAGCTTTCACGACTCTTAACATCCTAGCCCTTTCAGTGGGCCTTACGGGAGCCTTGTTACTCTTTCTTTGGATACAACAAGAATTCAGCTATGATCAATTTCACGCTGATAAGCAAAGAATTTATAAAGCCTGGAATAGAACGACCCAATCTGGTAAAACAGCAGCCTGGAGTTCTACACCTCGCATATTAGCCCCTACTTTAAAAGAAGAGTTTTCCTCCATTGAGAGTACTACAAGTGTAGCACAGTGGGAAAGTAAGCAGCTTTTTACGGTAGATAACACCCGATTATTAAAGACTACTGGCATATATACAACCGCAGATTTTTTGAATATTTTTTCCTTTCCTTTAGTCAAGGGTAACCAAAACACAGCTTTGAACGAACCCATGTCCATCATTTTAACCCAGAGTTTTGCCAAGCAATTATTTGGGGATAAAGAGGCCTATGGCGAAACCGTTACCTTAGGAGAATCAGGTTACAGCTTTGAATTTCAGGTTACTGGTATAATGGAAGATTTACCTCCTAATACCGAGTTCAAATTCGAATATCTCATTCCCTTTAAGTTTCTGGAAAGTATCGATGAAAATGACACCTTCTGGGGTAATAATAACTTAAGCACGTATGTAAAGATTAAAGAGGGAGTTGATATCGATGTAGTAAATCATGCTATCAGAGACATTAAAAAGAGGAACTATGCAAAGGACCCCAATGCGGAAGTTTTTCTTTATCCCCTGACCAAAATGCGGCTTTACTCTCGTTTTGAAAATGGAGTTCCAGCCGGTGGGAGAATAGAAGTAATTCGTATGCTTATTATTTTGGGTATATGCCTTGTGGTCATTGCCTGCATTAATTTCATAAACCTAAGTACAGCCAGGGCACAAAGAAGAGCAAAAGAAGTAGCCGTTCGCAAGGTGACCGGAGCTTTTCGCTATACACTCATCTTACAATTTCTGTGTGAATCGCTGCTGATTACTTTCGTAGCTGCTTTGATATCGGTAGTAGTTGCATTCATATCACTTCCTTTCTTTAACCAACTCATAGATCAGCAACTTTCTTTGAATTTTGACCAAGTCAATTTCTGGTTAGTAGCTGTGAGCATCATTATTGGCGTAGGATTATTGGCAGGAACCTATCCAGCTATAATTTTATCAGCTTTTAAACCTGTTAAGATCTTAAAAGGTACCTTCAGTATGTCTTTAAACAAGAATTTTATACGAAATGCATTGGTGGTCTTTCAGTTTGGTTTTGCCATTATGCTGATTGTATCAGTCATTGTTATCAACAAGCAAATTGACCATGTCCAAAATAGAGCTTCAGGTTACGACAAAAATGATCTTATTTATCAACCGCTA
>JBCCSU010000397.1:0-3173 GCA_039199635.1 Bacteroidota bacterium
AGTTCATAGGCTTGGTTTATCGGAGACCGAAAACCGGAGTCTGGACTCCGAATATAGTGTTGGTTAATACATTTTCCGGTCTCCCGTCCCGGCGGGGATCGGATGGCCGAAGCCACCGCTCCGCTCTCCGGCTTCCATATATTATCCTCCACTTACCGGAGGAATAAGAGCAATTTCATCACTTTCATATAGTATTTGATTCTTCTGCCCGTATTCATTGTTGACGGCAACCATTATCGAATTTAGGTCGTGCAGTTTAGGATAGCTTTCCTTTAAATGCTCTACTAAATCAGGTACAGTAGCTCCTTCGGGCAATTCGTAATGAAGCTTCTGCTGCCCCACAATATCTTTGGTGATACCGAAAAGCAAAATGTTCAGTTCCATACTTAGCAAGATAGGTATTTCAATGGGCAATTTACAGTGTACAATGAGTAATTGAAATGAGGGCACAGAAAATATATAAAGTACGAACTCGGTTTCCGAACTCCGGTTTCCGGTAAAACCTTTGTACCTTTGTAATTCCTCAGCGCAAAATCACAGACTATGCCTTTGTTCGATAACCACGGTCGGCCTATCAACTATCTCCGCTTAGCGGTGACGGATCGGTGTAACTTGCGTTGTTTTTACTGTATGCCTGCTGAAGGCATATCGTACGTGCCTAAAATGGAGTTGCTAACCTATGAAGAAATGGAACGGTTGGTGCGGATTCTGGCTGAAATGGGTATTTCTAAAGTACGAATCACAGGGGGAGAGCCCTTCGTTCGTCGTGATTTAGTCAGTTTTCTTCATAAACTGGTAGGAACTCCAGGAATAGACGAAGTACATATTACAACTAATGGCGTACTCACCACCTCGTATGTTGCCGAGCTCAAGGCGATGGGAATTGCCTCGGTAAACTTGAGTTTAGACACCTTTGACCGCCAGCGCTTTCAGGAAATTACCCGTCGCGATGAATTTGATCGGGTACTCGACTGTTTCCACGCTTTACTAGATCATAACATTCCGACTAAAATTAACGCAGTGGTAATGGAGGGAAAAAACACCCAAGATATTATTCCCCTCACTGAACTCACTCGCCAATACCCGGTATCGGTACGGTTTATTGAAGAAATGCCCTTCAACGGAAAAGGTAGCCATTATCCGGTACTGGTCTGGACACACCGGAAAATTCACGATGTACTCAAGCAGCACTACCCAGCGATAGAAAAAATTTCTGATTCGCCTACATCTACCTCTTACAACTACCAGATTCCTGGTCACCAGGGTACGGTAGGAATTATTGCAGCGTTTAGCCGGACATTCTGTGGTACCTGCAACCGCATTCGTCTCACCGCTCAGGGAACACTAAAAACTTGCTTATACGATCAGGGCGTTATGAATATCAAAAAAATCTTACGGGAAGGTGCTTCAGATGACCTAATCCGCCGAGCATTTGCCCAGGCATTTCGTAATCGGGCTAAAGATGGATTTAAAGCTGAACAACAGTATCGACAACAATCAGTAAGCGAGTCCATGTCAACCATTGGCGGATAGGTTTCACTCATATTATTTGGTGCCAAAATTTGGTATATGAGTAGCCTTATTTTGTACTCTGATATACGACTCGCTACCGTTCTGTTTTCCAATAACGTTAGCTTTTTCCAAGCTCATATTTGATATATATTAAGATTCCAGCCAAAAAATATCTTATTTTAGCATATTTTCTTACTTTAGTTATCTCATAGCTTGAAATAGAAAGAATAGTAATCAACTATTTTCCTTCGGCAGCCTAAAATATATTACATAATCATTATCTGAAGTTTCTAACCATAAGTTTAGTACTTGTGAAAACTGCCTAGCCGATGTCGCTTACATTACTAAAATTGACCGGTAGAGTATTAGTCTGTCTGGTTTGGCTGATTGGTAAGGTTTGTGCCCAGGGAATACTTACTCCAATTCCCAAGCCTGATGTGTCCCAAGAAGACAATTCTCCTTTCGGTTACTATGAATATCTCCCTCCCGAATACCAGGATGAAAGCACTACAGATTATCCTTTAATTATCTATCTGCATGGACTGGGCGATAAAGGTAATGGTACCACGGAATTGGATAGTGTCTTGCGGAGTGGTGTAGCTCAGTTCCTTAACACTGGTAACGACCTTTCCTTTTTAGTGATGAGTCCTCAGTCAAATATCGGCTGGTGGGATGATGATGGGGTTAATGCTTTTCTAGATTTTATTCTAGACAATTATAGGGTAGATAGTCGCCGGGTTTATATTACAGGAATTAGTGCAGGGGGTATTGAGGTATTTTCGTATGCAGCCGCTTACCCCAACCGATTGGCGGCTATTGTACCTATTACTGGCAAAGCTAATAATATTGATGTATGCGACTTAAGAGAAGTTCCTACCTGGGCTTTTCATAATGAAGATGACCCCACCTTCAATCCGAAGTTCTCCATCGAGTCAGTGGCTGAATTAAATGAATGTCAACCTACACCATCCCCACTCGCAAAAGTTACTATCTATCCTTCAGGTGGACATGATGCCTGGACCAAAACATATGATGGTACGGGTATGGGTACTGAAGACCCATCTTACGACCCATTTAATGTAGACATATTTGACTGGATGCTCCAATTTGCGAAAGATACACTTATTGCTGAGTTTGATAATGATCAAATATTGTTCCCTCCAGAAAATGATATTCTTCTTGAGAACTATGCTGCCTCCCCCGATGGACAACATTCGTATTCTTGGACTCAGCTGTCCGGGCCTGATCTAAATGTAGAAGAACAGATGGAAGGTAACCTAAACTACCAAAATGTACCGACGGGGAACTATCGTTTTTCGCTTACTATTACTGATGATTTTGGCCATCAAGCCTCTGATACAATCACAGTAAATGTCCGTCCGCCTAATACTCCTCCCTTGGTTAATGCCGGGACAGATAAAGCCTTACTGTTACCTTTAGATAGTGTTACCTTTAGTGGAATGGTTTCTGATCCAGAGCAGGATTCTACCGTATTTGCGTGGTTACAAATAACAGATACTTCTACTATTGTATTACAGGAAAATAACGAACAACTTATCTTTCGCGATCTCTCAATAGGTACTTACACTTTCCAGTTAAGTGCTACTGACGAATATGATAGCACTAGTCAGGATGATGTTCAACTATTAGTTATCAATCCA
>JBCCSU010000398.1:0-3140 GCA_039199635.1 Bacteroidota bacterium
CTTATATGGTTAACCGCGCGAAACAAGAGAAATATCCCCGATAAGAGAAGAAAATATAACGAAGGAATTGGTCATATTTATCTCGCCGTCTGCTTGACTTTGTTGCCAATAACAGCAATTTCTTTTATTGTGACCAGATTAATTCCCGGAAGCCTGTTAGAACACAAAGAATCAATCATCAACTATGTTTTTTTCTTAGGATGGCTAATGCTTTCTCTTTTCTTTTGGAGAAAAAAGGACAATTATCTCACCAATAAGTTTGCATTATTATCTACCGGATATATTGGTTTAACAATCCCTATATTCAACGGATTAAGCTCTGGAAACTGGATTTGGTTAACATTCACCAAAGACATACAAATATTTGTAGTCGACTTACTATGGTTTTTATTATCTGGTCTCTGCCTGTTCATTGCCTCAAAGATAAAAAGAAGAAAACCGAATGATTTAAATAAAATCTCTACAATAAGTAAGTTGATAGAAGAGGAAAAATATAAATCAAACAGCCATCTTCAACGGGTTCAAAACAAAGAACCAGTATTAGCAATCAAGCCCAATCAAATAAATTAGCTACAGGAGATCATTCCAGCAAGCTCGACGCTTTAAAAAACAGCTTTGTGATTGGATAGATGCATCCATGATCAGTAGTTGAGATCAAAGTCAGGGACGATCTTAAAAAAGAATGGAGAATAGCGTATTCACTCAGCGATGTCCATCAATTACTGCGAAGATGGGGATACAGTTTCAAACAACTTTCACTTTTTCCTTCCAAGGTCGATTGAACGAAACAAGAAGAATTTATCGCTCAATACAACCAATTAGAGAACCATCTTTCAAACAGGGAAGTAATTTTATTCATGGATGGCGTTCATCCACAACCTAACACGAGTTGCTCGAGAGCTTGGACTTAAAACAGGCGAAAAACACTATATCCCCTCCAATAGTAGTAGATAAAGAATCAATGTTAATGGCCTGTATAACCCTCATAATCAGGACGTGATCATCCGGGAAGATGAACGAATCAATGCCCAATTTACCATAGAGTTACTGAAATACTATGGACTGAAAGTCCATAGGTTTGATTGCGACTGAAAGTCGGGAGGTATGGCTAAAGCCTCATTCTAATACGAATTTATCGGGACCATTAGGTTCATTACCATGATGAGAAAGATACTCATCAACCATCTCCTCTGTCAGCTTACCTGTACTCCATGCTCCCTAGCCAATGGATCAAAAGTGTTCCCCCAATATCACCTCCCTAAGTGGGGAAATTCCTCCATCAATCGCCTAGAGCTACGTCCTTTTAATCGCCGAACAAGCTCATTTACTCCTGTTTAGGTGCATAGCTGATATGCACATAAACAAGGTCTTACTCACAACTCCTTTCACAATCTCTATATCCAGAACATTGCAAACCTGCCATATGATTTCTCGAAATTTAATTTAAACTTCTCCCTTCAAAACATGGTAGCGATACGTTGTACCAAAGACCAAATGTACGGTCAAGTTATAAACTGTATGTGTCCCCTTGCGTTGAGCCATCAAGTTTAACAAAAGTAAACGTTGTAGAAGCTGAAAGCCTTGTACTGAAAGTGCATAGCTTTAACCAGCGGACTGGGACCAGTAAAAATAGCACATGGTCAATATCCTGAAAAACAGACTATTCATTTATTGCATCTGCAACAATGCTACGAAAACCCTATTTTCAAGCTTTTCAATCCTCAAATTTGACCGTATGGGTAGATTTTTCATTTGATTTTGACTTTTCAGGGTCTACTTACTATTTAATTTTTTGGAAAAAATTTGGAATTAAATCCTATTAAAACTTAGAGTTCAAGTGTTTGCTTTCAAAACAGGACATATTCACTATAACTAGTGATAATAGTACATAACATTAGTGAATTAGTATAGCTATTGCTAAATAGTATAACCACTATTTATAGTGAAAGTAAATCACTACTTATAGGTATTTTTCAGAAAAAATTGAAATATCTTATATAACGAAGATCATATCTAAATAGTTTTAAACTGATTTAATTACTTATTAATATTTACTAATAATCAAAACCTATGGAAAAGAAAATCTACGGATGTTTACTGATACTTTTATCGGTATGTCATTTGTTTGCCCAAACCGGGACGGTTCGGGGAAATATCAATTTGGAAAATGGAGACGCAGCAGACTTTGTCTCAGTTGGCTTTCAGAAATTAGGTAAAGGTGGTTACACCGACAAGAAGGGCTTTTATGAGATAAAGAATGTGCCAGTTGGAACACATATACTTATTATATCTTACGTCGGATTTAAGACGGAATCGGTAGAAGTCTCGGTAAAAAATAATCAAACGACAAGAGTGAAAACTGTGAAAATGAAAGTTGAGTCAGGTGAGTTGGAAGAAATAGAAGTAATTGGTTCTAAAGCAGAACGATACATTGAGGAACTTCCGTCAATGTCATTAAAAATAACCACCCCTTTGATTGAGACCCCTCAGAACATTAGTGTTGCCACGCAGCAGACAATAAGGGATTTCGGCATTATCGGAACAGCCGAGATGAGTCGACTTACAAGCGGTATTGTGAAGCGGTACGGAAATGATAACGACTTTGCCTTCATTATAAGAGGAACTAATGCGACAAACAATATTTTTCGAAACGGAGTAGGTAGCTACTGGTGGAATCAACAATCTGATGCTTATATGATCGAAAGAGTGGAATTTGTGAAAGGTCCTTCAGGTTTTATGATTGGAAATAGTGAACCGGGCGGGTTATTAAATGAAGTGACTAAACAAGCCGATGGAGTGAAGGTTGGAGAAGTAATGGTTGGCTCAGGAAGTTATAATCTCGCTAGGTTAGGCGTAGATATTGGAGGTGAGCTAAGCAATAGGTTCAATGCACGCCTGGTAGCTGGTGGGCAGTATACAGAAACTTTTTATGACTTTTATGAGTCTAACCGTACCTACATTGTAGGGTCTCTGCGATAACGCCAACATGTCTTTTGTCTCAGTCCCAGTTTACGACATCATTCAGTAGAAGAAATGCCTTGCTTGTTGGTAGCGATGAAATAGACGATGTAGTAGGCTTTGAGAATGGAGAACTTCACTTGATGAAAAAGTGTGTTGCTGGTGGGAGTGGCTTGATAGCC
>JBCCSU010000399.1:0-3129 GCA_039199635.1 Bacteroidota bacterium
TAGGCGAACACGAACGGTTTTCTACTGCCTTTTTCAGGAGCAGTAGAAAAATGGTAAGATTGAGAAAAATCACCATATGTTACTTTGTAATCGTACTTGGTATCCGGTGCCAGTCCGTCCACCTTGATCTCATGATGTTGATGCGCTTCTTTATCACCGTATCTCTTGCCATTAACCTCCACATAGGCGGTAACCGGAGAAGATGTTTCAAATGAGATGATAGCTTGTTTGGGATCAACACAATTCACGAATGGTCCTTCGTATAAAGTAGGTACAACCGTGAAGGGACCAGTGCCAGAACCTGAAACTTCACCGTCAAATAGTACCTGACCGTTGGTATCCATAACGCGATATCCTATGGTAAACTGCCCTTTTTCTGACCAGCCTACAAAATCATAAGGGTACCTAAAGCTCTGTTTAATATTGATATCTACCTTCCCCTTTTTCAGGGTTTTTGTGAAACGAAAAACCGGAAGAGGATGGGGCGCCTGTCCGTAAGGGATCATGCCGTAAGTGATCGACCCTTCGAGGCTACCAAAGTCTAGTTGGATACCTTCGTCAGTTCCTTTGGGTGACCCTAGGAGTTGCGGTATGGTGTATTTAGGTTTGGCGGTATCCGAATAATACTTATTGCCATCTTTCAAAAAGTAAAGGCCTTGTTCATCCTGCCCGATGTTGCTGTAAGATGCTGGGATACGAGCTACTTGCCCTATAGATAAGGAGGTGAGCAGTACGGCTATCACGGTCAGTGAAATTTTATGCATGGTGCTATTATTTTTGTAATTGAAATTCAAAATTACCAATGGACTAACTTACTACGTTAATTTAATACACGCGCTACCTCCAGCGGCCTATCTGTCGCTATGATATCTGCTCCATTTTGAAAATAGGTTAAATAAGGAGTATCATCACCTTTGGCTTCAGCACTTTTGTCCAAGTTACCCAAAGTTCCCAGAATAGTTCGAATGCCCAGCTGTTCCAGTTTTTCATAGTGCCCGGCCTGAGGTTCACGCGTCCCCACAAAACCCAATAGGTTTTTGGTAGGAATGCCTGATTTAACGATTTGTCCTAGAGCGCCATCATCGCGCGCCGAAACAGAAATGATAACTTCTGAATTCAATGAATAAACGAGAGATGCATCTTCTATTCGGTAAGTAATAATAGCAGCAAAAGATTCAGCTTCAAATCTTTCTACGGTCGCAATCACCTTTTCAAAAGGTACGCCTCTTTTAACGTCTAATGTGAAGAGTACTTTACCTTTTCCCCACATCAGTACATCATCCAGGGTAGGTACCTTAAAAGAGGTAGTATCGCCATTATTATCGATTAGTAATTCATTTTTAAGGGCTGAATATTTAATGTGGTTTACTTCACCTGAAGCTGTACTAGTTCGATCTAATGTTTTATCGTGCATAAGTACGAGTACACTATCTTCGGTCATAGAGACATCACATTCTATGATTACCCCGGGAATCTGATCAACAATGTTCTGAAAGGTTTCAATGGCATTTTCAGGAAATCCGGGGTAGGGCCCTCCACGGTGCGCACTGATTAAGGGTCTAGGATTCTTAAACCATTGTTCAAAAGTAACAATAGCCGGACTGCTAACTTCTGATTTTTCTGTTGCTACATTAGTTTCTTCCGTTTCCTTCTCAGCTCTCTGGCAGCTCCAAACCAAAAAGCTACACAAAAATACCACCCATATGACTTTGTACGCTTGCATAGTGTCCACATTTTCTAAATGCTAAAAGACAAAAAAAGAAAGGCATTTGATAGACTTTTCTATTATTTAATCATTATCAAATCGTGCCAGACCGTTAAAACGTGACTGCCTAACGTTAGAGATGACTGAATTAGGCTTTATACTTACTTCTCCCTTAGTTTTTTAGATGGTGTTACTCACCATATGCCGATTAAACATTTTCTCAAAGGCCTCTTTTTTCAATCCACGACCTATAAATACCAGTTTGCCTTCCCGGTTTTCGGCATCCTCCCAAGGGGAACCGTCTGTCACAATAAATGAACTTCTTGCAGACTGAAGAATAGCACGATTAGGGTAATTAGGAATAGCAATAAACCCTTTAACACGATAAACTTGATGACGGAATAAACGGACTATTCGATTTAAGTCTAGTTCCAAATGATTAAGATCGAGTGGTCTTGGGAAAGTGAGCGTAAAAGTTGTGATCTTATGGCTATTATTTTCACCCTCTCCATGTTCGTGATGGTGGTGGTGTGCATGCGCTAACTCTTCTACAGAAGCTGGTTTTGCAGCACCTATTTTTAGGATTTTATCAATCGGAAAAATTCCTTGTTCGCCACTGAAAACGCGAGCATGTGGATTGATCCCTACCAATTGACGTTTTAGTGTTTTGAGATAGTCAGGAGAAACGGTATCTGCTTTGTTGATCAATAGTGCATCGGCTAACGCAATTTGGCGCAGTGCTTCTTCGGTTTCTTCCAGCCAGTCTTCTACTTCACCGGCATCCACTAGGCAAATAGTTTGCTTAAGTTCGAAATGTTTTTCTACTCTCGGGTCTTCAAAAAATACCTGCAAAATGGAGCTAGGATCAGCGATACCTGTAGTTTCTATAATCAGACGATCGTACTGATCGCTTTTTCGGCTTACTTCTTCCAGAATATCTATCAGGCCATCTGCTAAAGAACAGCAAAGACAACCTGCACTGAGCTCTACTACTTCTTCAACACCATCCATAACTAGTGCACCATCTACGCTAGTAGATCCACACTCATTTTCAATGACAAAGATCCGTTCTGGTAAACGTTCCTTAATAAAGTGGTTTAAGAAGGTTGTTTTTCCGGCTCCCAAAAAACCAGTGATGATATGGACAGGTTTTGGATTCATAACTACTATCTATTATTTTAAGATTGGTTCTTTCCATCAGCTGAAAGGCTATTCTGATGCTTTAGCCGAGCGGATGCTACTTGTTGTGATATAAATTTCCCTTTGCTAATGTTCAATAATTCACTAAAGTCTAACAATCTTATACAGTCTTTATTAATTATTGAACATTAGCAAAGGGAAATTTATATCACAACAAGTAGCATCCGCTCGGCTAAAGCATCAGAATAGCCTTTCAGCTGATGGAAAGAACCAATCTTAAAATA
>JBCCSU010000400.1:0-3104 GCA_039199635.1 Bacteroidota bacterium
AATTAAGCTCTTCAAACAGTTTGATTTTCGCCAGGAAAACAAAAACCCGCTGCTCTTTTGCCGTATATGTTTTTTTAAATGGGTTAATCATTTCATTATGATGTGGTAGAGTTTTCGAGTATCAGCAGTTACTTTGTATCGGTTATCGATACGGTGCCCAACTATCCAAACTATATTGCCTTTACTCTCTAGTACGGCTATCCTATTTTTCAAGTTTAGGGGAATTTTGCTATCAATCATATAATCGCTCACCTTTTTTTTGCTGCTCATTCCCAGCGGATAAAAAAAGTCTCCCTGTTTCCATTTCCTCAAAGTAAGAGGAAACTCTAGCTTCTCGAAATCTAAAGAGGCCTGTGAAGGCTTTCTTAAAATATCCGAAGAAGAAGAAACTGACATTTCTAAAGAGAGTTGATCATTATAAACCTTCCTATCCCCGGCATCTATTTGAACTTCTAAAAATTCTTGACCTAGTGGGCTAATGACTAAATGCTTACGATCTACGTTGAGGCAGAAATTATCGCTGTAAAACAGCTTACCAGGTCTCCCGCTTAAGCTAGTAAAAATCGTATTGGCCTGACCATAACTAAATCCATAAGGGCTGATCAAGTAGTCTAACTCGGTGATATCCGTTATTACCTCTTTTAGTATATATACATCATCCCCTCTGGAGTCAATGAAAGGCTTAAGCTTATCGGCTAATACTTGTTCAAGGTAATCTTGGACATTTTTTAAGCGCCTATACGAGTTTTTGTAAGTAGCTAAAAGAGATGGATTAATCTCTTTTAGCTCCGGAATTACTCTATTCCTAATCCGGTTTCGGTGATACTTTACATCTTGATTGCTTGTATCCTCTCGCCATTTGACACCAGATTGAACACCAAACTCGTAAATCTCTTCTCGAGAAAAGTAAAGTAACGGTCTAACTATATTCTTTAGTTTTTCCGATATACCTGTTAATCCCTTGAGCCCCGTACCCTTCGCTAAGTTAAAGAGTACTGTTTCCAGGGAGTCATTAAGATTATGCGCTGTCAGTAGGAAATCATAACGCTCTTCTTCTATGAGCTGCTCAAACCAGCGATACCGTAGATCTCTGGCGGCCATCTGAATAGAAATGCCATTATTAATGGCACTACTTTTGGTATCAAAGGATTGAGAATAAAATGTGATCTTTCTTTCTAAACACCAATCCATGACCAACTGCTCATCTCTATCAGACTCTTCGTTCCTCAATTTAAAGTTGCAGTGTGCCACCGAAAAACTAAATTTCGCTTCTGATAAAAGATGGCATAATGTCATAGAGTCAATGCCGCCGCTAACGGCCACTAATAAGCGGTCATTCGTAGAAAACAGTTGGTTATTTTTTATTACTTCTAAAAATCTATCTAGCATATTTCAGCTGTCATTTTTAAGTAAATTTGCCGCCTAAAGCAGTATGAGTAATCTCAAAGTTAAAATAGTATTTATCATTCTTTTAGCAATGTTATCATGGAACCAGGTAACGGCACAAAAGAACGTAAAATTAGAGCGCGCTGAAAATCTCTACGGCGGCATAGATGAAGCAGGTGAACGATATAATAGCCCCGTAGGAGATGTAGTCTTTAAGCAGAATGAAACTATTATATACTGCGATTCAGCCATTTTTTACGAAAGTACAAATGCAATCAGTGCATTTGGTAACGTAAAAATAACGGATGGAGACTCGGTGACAATTACCTCAAATCGTTTGTATTATGACGGTGAGACCAAGAAAGCGGAGTTGAGAGAAGATGTGGTGTTTACTAAACTCAAGCAATTAACGCTGTATACAGAGTTTCTCGACTATTTCAGACTTAAGCAGGAAGCACAATACTTCAACGGAGGAAAACTGGTGGATAGTACGAACGTACTGACCAGTGAAAAGGGCTATTACCTGGTAAACACTAATATGGCTTCTTTTAAGAAAAATGTGGTAGGCACAAACCCTGATTACACCTTAGAGTCTGACACTCTTCAGTATAATACGGAAACCAACATTGTCTATTTCAGGGATAAAACCAAGCTTACAGATGTAGAGGGGAACATTTTTAATTATGAAGAAGGCTTTTACGATACACGAATAAAACGTTCTAACCTATCCTCAGGCACTATAGAAACTACTTCTTATGATCTTACCGGTGATGAACTCTTCTTAGATGATATCAAAAAATACTACACTGCTACCGGTAATGTGGAGATGATCTCAAAAGAGCAGGATATCATTATAACCGGTGACTTTAGCTATTATGATAAAGTGAAGGGGCGCGCTAAGGTTTATGGAAATGCACTTATGAAAAAAATAATGCAGCTAGACACCCTGTATCTAACAGCAGACACTTTAGTAGCCGTAGAAAGTCAAGATCCTACCGAGAAAAGGTTATTAGCTTATCATAATGTCGAAATTTTCAAAACTGACCTCCAAGGCATAGCTGACTCACTGGTTTATGTGAACATCGACTCTATTCTGTATTTCTATGATGATCCGGCACTATGGACAGGGGGTAATCAAATGACTGCCGATTCCATTAATGTGGAGATTGTAAATAATACCATAGACAAGCTCAATATGAGGGTAAATTCTTTCGTAGTATCGGAAGATAGCATATCGAACTACAACCAGATCAAAGGCAGAAACATGGTCGCCTTTTTTGATAGCGGGGCCATCAATAAAGTGGATGTGGACGGAAATGGTGAAAGTTTGTTTTATGCTTTAGATGAAACAGATACGTATTTGGTAGGTATGAATAAAATCATCTGCAGTAACATCACCATAAATTTTAAGGATAACCTCGCTGATAATATCTCATTTTACATTAAGCCAGACGCTTCCTTTATTCCACCTCATGAGTTAACGGACGATATTAAGCGGCTTAAAAACTTTCGCTGGTTGATAGAAAAAAAACCTATTCTGGCGGAAATGCTGGAGAACAAGCGGCATGCTGTTTTAGAAGAACCGAATGCTGATCCGGCTAAATTGGAAGAGCTGGAAGAAATATTAGATAAAAAAGAATAGGTCGAAAAATTCGATCCTCCTTTAGCGCCAAAAAAAGAGAACTTAAAACGAAACAAAAGGAAGAAAGAGAAGTTTG
>JBCCSU010000401.1:0-3088 GCA_039199635.1 Bacteroidota bacterium
CCTAGTATATTCTCCTATATTCTCACCCCCATCGTAAAGAGAATTTACTATGTTTAGAATTTGTCCTTTCATTGGTTTTTTATCCGTTCCATAGAGGGTTCCTGTAATTTCTACATTTTTAACATCCCTCATCGTTATTTTCCACATGGTAATAAAAAATGTCCAATACAGTAGAACCCCTGCTAATATAGCACTAAGAATGATGATGATAATATTATTTAAATCCTTCATAAGTATCTATCCTATACTTAAGGGTCCCTGTTATTTGTTCTTCGTTATCTTGCTGTGCATACCCGTGGCTTCTTGTCCAATCTGTAGCATTAATATTTTCAACGATATTATCTCCTTCAGCAGAGTGTGGGAAACCCCTTGATCCCATAGTATTTGAGCTTCCATCGCTTGTACTCTCTTCGCTATAATCAGGATCATCAGTATCCTTTCCGGTTCTGCTAAATCCTCCAGAGGCCTTTCCTTGATATATATTCAATGTGTAGTCGACATTGTCTGGAATACTCCTATCAACTGTCAATTGTCGAAAAGGACCATCGGAACTATCAACGATGATCATAGTATCAATATTCCACTTAATCGCTTCAGCTAGATTGACCGCATTGTCACCCCCATAGCTGTATCCGTAAATGATTATTTGGTCACCTTGTACGTAGTTTTCAGTTATAAAGGATACGCCTGCATTTACTCCAGGCCCTTGAGTTACAGCTGGAGCAATAATGGTTCCTTTTAATCCAATTCCTTTAGATTCGATATAAGTTGTTATTTTTTCATAAATTTTTCCAGTGTGACCTGTGTTATCATCAGGTTCTTTCTCTTTACCGCTACCAAATGGTCCTCCATGATAAAAAACTAATATGGCCTTTGCTTTAGGATATACTTTCAGATAATCATCCGAATCAGTCGGAAGCTCATACGATTCCCCCTGATATTCCACATCAAAATACAGCTCAATCTCATCACTGTAGTCGTCTTCTATATCTTCTTTCCACCCTTGCGGAACAGTGAATTCCACGTGGCCTTTATTTCCATTGATGGTAACAGCGGTTGGGGCTCCCTCGGGATAATCGTCTGGATTGAACGTACCATCCCAGTCTCTTAGTGTTAGGTTTAATGTCTCTCCATCTTTGATGTCTTTGGTTTTTATGTGAAAGCGGACTTTATCTCCAAGTCTTGCTTCTGTGATTTTGTTATCATCGACATCTGTCCACCACCCTTCTTTAATCTCCGGGGGAGGAGGTGTAGTCGTTTTTGTATTGACTAATGCATACGCTTTGCCGTCTTCACCTACCGTTGCTGTTACTAACATCTCATCGGTTTTATTTTTCTCTGGACTGATTTCAAATTCAAGTTCTTCCCCCGGGAGTATGTTTAGTGTGGTAATTTCTACCCACACTTTTTCTCCCTCAATCGATTCTTCGATCACCTTATCGGAGGTATACGTGGTTTCATTCCCACCTTCCTCCATATTCGATTTCCACTCTGTTACCACAATTTCCGGTTCCTCTAATGGCCCCACTACCGGGGCATTTACCGGCTGTAGTTGTGTAGGTTGGTTTACCTGCAAATGGTCCGTAATCTGAATGGTTGCACCGCCATAATTGCACATGATCGTGGAATCTTCTAACAACGCAGCCGCCCCCTGTATTTTTGTATCAGCCACCGGCTGCCACGCACCCGGAGAAATGACGCCCGCACAGGGAGAGGATTGAAAGGGGCTCTTCTTACAGGTGCCTGAAAAGAGCAGGTTGGCTTTTTTGTTGTCTTTCTCCGTAGCAAAAAAATTACCTTGCAACTTAATTTGGTTGGAAGTGACCATCAACTGCCCCTCGGGCCCGTTACAAAGCGGGCACTTGATCTTGGCCATATGGCACACATAGCTTTTACCCATGATTTTCCAATTTTAGGTGATAATAAAATTCCCTTTCGTAGCCGGCATGATTACTCAAAAGGATGGATAACCGGGCTTCATTGATCCATCCCGTCGCCGGATTGATGGTATATGTACCATCGTATTTATCCAAAGCTAGCGCATTGCCATTTATGAGGTAGTATTGAAAGTATTTCTTCATCCGGCTTTTTGGTGTTTCTGCTATCGGTTTCAAGACACCGGTTATTTCAAACTGGAAAGGGGCTGTCTCGATCAGGTGCGAAGTTTGTTGCACGGTTTCTTCTACGTGCAGAGGCAAACAGTGTATCATGTTTTGGTAGGTACGCGCTCTTACCAGTTTGTGTCTTCCATTAAAAAATTTTCCGTGCAGCCCGTTGAAAATCAGGCCTAGCATCCGATATTGCTGAATGTCTTGTAGAAATTTAGACTTGTCATCCAGTTTTTTACTTACAGCATCAATATACCCATGCGCTAGCGCTCCTTGATTTCGCTGTTTCATCTTCGTCTTTAACCGCTCCCATTTTTTCCAGATTTTTTTGTAGTTAATCAAATCAATGATGTTGGCTTCCCGATCAAGGGCTATTTCCAGATGTTGAGTCAGTTCAGAAAGCTCTAGTAACATCACTTTTTGCTTTGCCAGGGTTTTATCCATTTCAAAGTTTAAGTCAGATACCGTACAGCTAAACTCATACCCATCCATCGAACGGGTATTCATGTAAATATTCAAATGTTGCGAGTATTTGCTACGTACTGTTTTAGCTCCAAGTTTCGTCCACTCTTCCATCTCAAAAAAGTAATTCCCTTCTCTCACCTTCTTCGAATAGGTAAGAGGTTCATAGAGCATGGTCGCAACGCTACTCATCCCTTGCTCATTTGTACATCTGAACCTCCCTGGAATGTGGCTTTTCCGGCCCCATGCACGTTCATGTCGCCATTTTTGGCCAGAATGCTGGCTTCTGAAGATGTGACATCCAAGGCATTTGCCACCTTCACCGTCTTGCTGCCTTCCACCGTTTCGGTTAGGTCCGTGGTATGCAGGGAATACGTACTTTCAGCAGTCACCTTCAGGGCATTGCCCACACCCACGATCTTGTCTTCCCGAACCTGGGTTTCCATGTTTTGGGCCTGTTGATAAATCTTTTCCGTAGCTCTGATATTGATGTTCTTCGCTTCAATGTCAATGGTCTC
>JBCCSU010000402.1:0-3079 GCA_039199635.1 Bacteroidota bacterium
CATAAGACCAAGCCATTCATCACTAATAATACGGCCAATACATAGGGAGTGCCTGTCCAGTTCATGGACACCGTGACCATAAAGATATTTCCTGCGAGGGGAACGAGCATTATAGCGCCAAGTGTAGAATACCTAAGGGTTAAGAGTAGATAGCCGATTAATACTTGGGCGTATCCAATGAATCGGGCGTACATGCCCAAGTCGAATTTGCTTAATTCATCTTCTAGCCAAACTGGTCCTATAAACCCTATAAAAGCATGGTCGACATATAATTTCGCCATCCCTGAAGTAAAAAAAGTAAAGCCCAGAAAAATGCAGGTGAGGTTGCGGATAGTGGTGAGTTTAAATAACCTTTTCATAGATAAATTCATGACGACTCAACTTGGCCGTTGTTACAATCAGCTGTACAAGTACTATCGCTTTATCTGTTTTGAACTTTTGGAGGTGCAGAGTGCTCAATCACCAGTTGAATGATTAGCTTATCATTTCTGGTAGGTCACATGATCAATAAAAGTAACTCGCTTCATTGATCCAGTGGAAACGTCTTTTCATTAATCTGAATTCATTGAGGTTGATATCTCTCTTTTTAGCGATTATAGAGACAGAATCGTTTTTTATAGCTCCTGATAAGTGTAAGGTAGTTGAATCAGCTAGTTCGAAGTTCAAGACGTTAACTATTTGTCGAGCAAGTAGTACAGAATCCATGCTGTAATATGTTTCATCCGTAAATCCCAACTCATTGTATATCTTTTGAATATTTGCAAATAGTTCGGTTGGATTACCGGTAACAGTGATTTGTTTTTTATTTGCAGCCGCAGATGCAAATACAATACTATCTCCCTTAAAGCGTACCGCTTCAAGCATTCTGTCACCAAGCACAAGCTGCCGCCACACCTGGCGATGATCTTTGGACAGGGTATCATTATTCAAAACGAATACGTCAACATCGTAAATGCCGGAATATGGTGATATGGACTTTAACTTTTCCTGGTAACCTTTTCTGTATCCAATGCTGCTTTTCAAATGGACAACCAGAAAAAAACCTATAACTAATATCTTCAAAGCTGTTTTTCCAATATTCATCCATCTTTTTTGAACCACAACTTCTTTGATAACCGGAAGCGAAACAGCTCTATCTGTGAAGAAAAATTGACCAATGCGTTTTGCATCCTTAATCAACAGGAAAAAGGCCATGAAAAACAAAACGGTAGGATACATTTTGGCATGTACATCAAAGCTGTAATTGATAGCAATAACATTGGTAAGAGCCGCCATAGAGAGTAATGCTCCAAAAGCTGTAGTTCTGCGGAAAAGCAAGAGTAATCCTGCACTTTCAACCATACCCATAAAAACATTGTAACCCTGGGAATAACCAAAAAATGTCCATGCCAGATGCATGGGTGACATGTCTCCGACGGTCTCAGTCAATGTGTAATAGCCAAGTTCGGGAAATTGAATTCTGAAAAACTTATAAAGCCCGAATAGGAACATCGTAAATGCCAGATAATACCTGATAATTGCAGTAAACCAATAGTAAAGGGCATCATAATTCTGCCTTTTTCTATCCGCCAAACTCCATAGTAGTGTTCCTACAACTCCGGTGAGAGTTATGAAAAAGTATAATAAGTAGACGTAGGTTCTATCATTGTGCTCTCCGTCATATGGAGAGACAATAACGTAAGAAATATGAAACAAATTTTTCCCTATCCAGGACACAATACCATCCAATCCTTGTGCTAAATATCCATAATAATACAGGTAAGTAACAATTGGATTAGCTGGCCAATCAAGTAAAATGATGAATAGGGTAAAAACGATTATTACAAAACGGAATCCTATTTTTTCATGGCTCTTCCAAGATGAAGCCACTTTATTTATTTTTTTCATGCTTTAACCACTAATACTCTTTTGAACCTTTCTCATTCTGCAAGACTTTTAAGATTATTTGCGCATTTCCGATGTCGTCCAGAGATGATATATAGGGTAAGACCATGTCTGTATTTTTCTATTCCAATGAACCTTGGAAAGTCTTTCTGCCGGCTTTCTTAGCTCAATCGTCCTTATAAATTAAGTAGCTACACTTTCGAGGCAGAAGCAAATGCTTAGTAGTATCATTCCTAACTCTCGCAATACTTCTGATCCATATCAGTAATATCTTCTAGCCACTACCTGGTTGCTGAAAAGCTCAAGGTCGATACCCACCGATATCTCGTGCGTATTAAAACCCGATGACAGGTCATTAGATACTAGTTCTCCGGTATAGCCAAGCCTAAATCCATTATTAAGATTCAAAAAAGTGTTTATTCCTACGGTCTCAAAATTACGGGTAAAGATCCCGCCCCAAATTAGATCGGCAAATAAGGCGTTTACACCAACTTCAGCGGACACTGAGGCGCCCTCAGAAATTCGAGTGACAACGTAGGGCTTAAGTACGATACTGGACAGCTGATCGATAATCAGACCCCCGGTGAAGTAATAATGTTGATTATATCGTTCACCGGTATTTTCTCCGATATCTTCCTGCACCTTCAGTAAGCGGGGAATGGAAAGGCCAAGGTAAAATCGTTCTCCACTTAGAAACAGTCCGGTACCTACATTGAATTTAGTAAATCCGTCATCGGCATTGATAAAATCTTCATCCGTGGGATCTTCCAGTGTCAATTCGTTAAAATCATACTGTAATGACATCAAGCCGGTTTGTAAACCAAATGAAAGGGTTACATCTGAGGATATTTCCAACTCATAGGCATAGGTCAGGTTGAAATCGGTATTGGTATTGATCCCTACCTGGTCGTGCACCAGGGAAAAGCCTAACCCGACCTGATTTTGGAAAAATGAGCTATGTCCCGAAAGTAGGACTGTGGTGGGCGCTCCTTCTACTCCGCCCCATTGCGACCGGTATTGTAGATCGAAGCTGGCCACGTCATTGACCCCTGCATAGGCCGGGTTTATCGGGAGTTGATTGAACTGATATTGACTCAAAAGTGGATCCTGCTGCGCATAGATGGGATGAGCCAAAATAACTAAAAGAAGGTACAAAGTTTTTTTCATCGTTTTGAAATTTATTGGCTATCTCCTC
>JBCCSU010000403.1:0-3034 GCA_039199635.1 Bacteroidota bacterium
ATAGGTAAATTTGGTGCCTCCACCTCCACCCTTGTTCAGGGCATCCACCTTCCCGTATACCGTCCAGTCGATATCGATATCTTCCTGGTCATCGCGTGTAAGGTTGCCTATTTCATCGTAAGTGTAGTTGCTTAACGACTGGCTTTCCAGGTCTTGCGGATGCACCTCTGTATCCAACACAGCATCGGTTACTCCCTTCAGCCGATTGTTTGATAAGCTAAGGTCATAGTTGTACGTTAATGCATCAAAATTAACCGCGTCAATATCGTTTCTGTTCAGGTTCTGTAGGTTACCGTTGGCATCCAGATTAAAATCAGCATGGAATCCGCCACGGGCATAAAATGCGGGTGTTGAAGGCGCATCAGCACGATAGACATTAAAGCGGGTGTCTTTGATGCGGTTCAGTTCGTCATACTGGTATTGGTAGCCGGTTCGTACCCATTGATCATCGGAAGCATGGGTGGCCAGCTCCCAGGCGCTGATGTTGCCGTTGAACAGCTCCCGCCCGGTGGCTGCTGTCAGCAGACCAATGTTAATATTAGGATTAGTGTAGTCACCATTATAGTAATTAATGGCCATGGCAAAAGCGTCTTTGCCAAAAGTATTAGTGCCGTCATTAGCATCGGGGTTATTTAATGCTTTTAGCCATCCATGAATCGTGTAGATGTAATCCAACTGCTGCAGGTTGTCTTCTCCAATATTGGCAGTTTTCAGCGGACCATGCGGGTAGTATTCATAGGTAGCATCCACATCCCAGACCTTGCCATCCACTGAAGTAGACACGCTGGTGATCCGGTTGTCCTCGTCATAATCATATTTATGGTAAAACTGATCGGGATAGCCCGGGTTGTAACTCACCATCAATACGTTACCGCTAATTAAGTCGTAGTTGTATTGAATGACTTTGTCTTCCAGCCCGGGTACACGCTGCACCAGCCATTCTACGTTTCCGTGGGGGTCATAGCTATAGATGGTATGGGTTCTATCATCCAGCGTGCCATCGAGGCCATCTTCATCAAGATAGGTGTACGACACACGATTTTGCAAGAAGCGCTGAGGGGAGGTCAACGCACCTGCATACACCTCCGTGTAAACCGTAACGGTTTTCTCGGTGCCCTCTTGCGGGAAGCCGGGGCTGTTCGTTAGCGACCTAAATGTGGATAAGCCATTCGTACTCTCACCTACTTCAACAATACGACCCAGGTTATCGTATTTGGTATAGCTATACGCTCCCTCAAGAGCCTGTTGCGCATTTTGTGAGAAGCGCAGTTGCCCGAGGTCGTTATAATAGAAGTAGGTTTCCCCACCATCCGGGCTATTTTGTTTTACCAGTTGGCCTAAACTATTGTAATGATAATCCGTGGCCATCTGATGATCGTTTGGATCCGTAGTATTGAACCCTATCGGGGGTACGGTTCGCATGAGATTGCCGGCCCTGTCATAGTAATACAAGGTGTAATGGTGATAACCCAGATCATAGCTCACCTCAAAGTCATCGTTTACCTGGGTGGCATCGGCACATTGAGTATAGTAGTCATCCCTGAAATCTTCCACTTTGCCAGCGATGTATTCGTTTTGCTGAAAGTCGAGCGTTCTGACGATTTCCTGTGTATTGAGTTCTTCGCAGGTGAATGGTTCGGCTTCAAATACATAACCTTCGAAGCCAATTGGTATCTCAATATCCGTAATAGGGTCACCGAAGCGGAAGCAGAGGGAGGGGTGGGTACAATCTGTTGTAGGTTCTTTATATTCAGCTAAAAAATGAATGTTGTTAAACATAAAGCTTTCATGCTCAATGCCTCCGAGGTCCCCAGCATTTTGTCCAGAATATCCAGTAAACTTAAAGTTGCCGTTATCAATTCTTAAATTTGAAAAACCCCCAATAGCCATATTTGAGTCCTCAAATACTTCTTCCGAAGAGGCATTTATTTCTTTCGTGTTTCGATTGAATGAAAGAAATTTTTGATTACTATCACCATCGCTAATAAGAAACTCTGTTGTACTTGCACCTCTAAATGAGGTCGAATTGTCAAGAAAAATATTTGAAGGGAATTGTTCGATAGTATTCCACACCTGATTACCGCTTGCATCAAATTCAATAAAACCCAATTCGTTTGCCGGCAGCAGCCCGTCGCCCAATCCAAAAAACAGATTATAGAAGCGTGTAGCCAGAACCACTGAATTGTTTAAACCAATAAAATAAACTTCAGGTGTCAACGTACTTGGGAAGAACTTATGCCATCTATAACTACCATCTGGGTTGAAACTCGCTAAAACTGTTCCTTGATAACTTCCGGTACTTTCAATAACCATGTCATTCAAAAGAATATCAATTGGCTGAATACTACTGTAAGTATTGAAGTAGTAAGAATTCCCATTGTCATCTATAGTAATATTTGGAAAGAAGGAAGAACCGCTTAGTCTTTTAACTCTAAAATTCTCACTAAACCACAATAAGTTACCATTATCATCGCGTTTAGTTATTTCAATTCCGCCAAAGAAGTTAGAGGTATAATAAACATGATCATTTTGATCTGTTAGCACCATTTCTTGACGGTGAGATGGCGGAGAAAAAGAATTGTCGATCCATGACAGAGTACCATCTAAATTAATAGCTCCTGCATAGCCGTTATCTGGATTTACTAAGCGATCCCTTATATGGACTAGTTGACCATCGTAGTAAAAGTTTAGACGTCCTGAAGTGAAAGCGGGTTGGGCAACAAAATATATCTTGTTTGACTCAGAAGATAGAACAGTGCTTAAAATGACCCCGGAAGAAAGTGAGGAAGTTGAATTCGATTCTTGACTATTGAGAGATGTATTCTGTTGCAACTGCATAGTCGTTTCTTCCTCAATAATTTCTAGAACCTTTGTATTTCTCCATTGCGCCAAGACTGATTTTTGAACAGATGCAGTCTTAAAGAAGTTCTGCGAAAGAGCAAATATTTGGTGTGATTCGATATCCAACCTTTTCTTCAACTTTCAACCTTGAAAAATGTTTCGTAAAATATTCGAAAAATATTCCCTGTTTCAG
>JBCCSU010000404.1:0-3032 GCA_039199635.1 Bacteroidota bacterium
ATGAAATTGGTCTTATTGGAATAGGTTTTAATACTAATGAGTTTGAAAATAGCCGTGGTGCGTTTGTTTCTACCGGGTACAAGTTCATGCGTACGCCTGATTTCTACTCTTCACGGATGAAATATTCACATATTCTTAAAGGAGGTTATATAAAACCTCAGATCTTGCTTGGCTTTTATCGTAATGAAACGGATGAATTCAATCTATTTGGCGGTTCGCAGGTAGACACTTTTGAACGAGATATTTTCATGGGCTCTTTCATGATCAACTTTGGAAAGCAAATTGTTTATGATAATGCTTTTCTTTTTGATTACTCGATTGGTTTTGG
Source organism: Bacteroidota bacterium (assembly GCA_039199635.1). GTDB lineage: Bacteria > Bacteroidota > Bacteroidia > Cytophagales > Cyclobacteriaceae > Fulvivirga. The sequence continues at coordinate 329 of JBCCSU010000404.1, forward strand.
TTACGGTTTTGCGGAAGAAGGCAATTTTTCAGAAGATAATGTCTCAACTTTTGAACGGGGATATCACTACGGCTTTTTAGGGGCGGCGGACAATATACCTTTAGCCATCAATTTCAGACTAAAAATCGGTTTTCTATATTAATCGTTTATTGATAAGGTATTGTATCCAAAATATAATTAATAGCTTCTAATCTGGCTTTCGTCTTTTTATTCGCTTTAAGTATCTTCCACGGGTTTTCTTCTGTGTGGGTATGATCAAACATTTTTTCTTTATACGCTGTATATACGTCCCATAACTCTTGCGCTTTTAAGTCCACAGGAGTCATTTTCCATCGTTTTAATGGGTTTTGCTGAATATCGGCGAACCTGACAGCCTGTTCATCCTTTGTAATAGAAAAATATAGTTTGATCAGTATGATACCATCACTTGTGATCATAGACTCAAAGTTATTGACCTCACCCATAAATCTTTCGTATTCATCATCTGTACAGAAACCATTTACCGGCTCTACCACTGCCCTATTGTACCAGCTTCGGTCAAAAAATACGATCTCCCCGGGGTTAGGTAAGTTAACGATATAGCGCTGAAAATACCATTGCCCACGTTCATCCTCGGTCGGTTTCGGCAATGCTAACACTTTATAAAATCGTGGGTTCATATGGTGAGTGATCCTGCGAATAGCACCCCCTTTACCGGCGGAATCTCGTCCTTCGAAAAGAATGCAAACCCGTTTTTTATTCTCGGTCACCCAGTTCTGTAGTTTGATCAGCTCTACTTGCTTTTTTTCGAGTTGGTACTCATATCGTACATACATGAGCACTCTGTCCGGATCATAGCCAGGTTTTTTATCCAGCATCAGTTTTATGGCCCTGTTGCTATTGAGTAGTTTTAGCTCGCTATCGTTAAAGGCATATTCTTTCATGGCTATAATTCATTATAAATGGATCGATGAAACCGCATAATAACGTTAGGATCAGGGAGCACACGAGTGGTGGCCTCATCCTTACCTTCGTATTCAAATGATGAGAGTAAGTGCCGTATACTTTCCAGGCGTGCTTCCTTTTTTACATTAGTTTTAACAATGATCCAGGGGCTATAAGAAGTATGTGTTCTACTGAACATCTGTTCTTTATAATACGTGTACTTATCCCACAGCTCCTGACCTTTCTGGTCTACAGGGCTCAGCTTCCAGCGTTTCAATGGGTTATCCCCTCTGGCGGCGAACCTCCTGGCCTGTTCGTTCTTTTCAATGGAAAACCAAAACTTAGTCATATGAACGCCTGATTCGAAGAGCATGTGCTCAAACTCGGGTACCTGACGCATAAACTGCTGATACTCCTCTTCATGACAAAACCCCATAACCGGCTCTACCACAGCACGATTATACCAACTTCGATCAAAAAATACGATCTCTCCGGCATTTGGAAGCACTTTGATGTAACGCCTAAAATACCATTGTCCCTTTTCCCTATCGGTAGGTTTAGCGAGGGCCACCACGCGCATAGCACGTGGGTTAAGGTGTTCAATAAAGCGTTTAATGGTTCCACCCTTACCAGCGGCATCACGTCCCTCAAAGATTACCGCCACCCGTAGCTGGTGCTTGATCACATGACTCTGAAGCTTTACCAATTCCACCTGAAGTTTTTTGAGCTGATCTTCATAGCTCAGAGATAGCTCTATCTTATGGATATCTCGTCCTCTTGATTTAAGGGTTCTTTGAAGCTCTTCAGATGTATTTATAGAGTTGAAATCAGCATTAGTAAGCAGCCGCGCCTTACCTACTTTTCCTGCGGCAGCTTCATCTGTAATTATAAATTGGCTCAAAATTTAGTAGTTTACTTTTGACATACTTTTAAAAGTACAGCAATTCAGGAGTACCATCAAGTAAAATCAGGTAATCGGTCTCTGCTCTAAAGGTCAAAGTTTGCAAACGTTTGGGAATTGGCATCCTTCAGAATCCATGACTTTAATCATATGATATCCTGACAGTAGTAAAATCACTTCATTAATATCCGCTCTACTTTAGTGTCTGAATTAAACATAAGGGCCATGCAAAAGATTTTATTACCTATCGATCTATCACCAGCTTCAGAAAATGCTATCGATTTTATTGTCGATGTCTTTGGTGCGCTGAGGCCTCATTTGCATCTCATTCATGTGAAGCGAAGCGATGAAAACCTGGAAGAGATCAAGGAATTATTTAAGCAATTTGAAGAAAACAAACTGATACCTTCCAGGCTTAATTATCAATTTGAGATCACTAAAAAAGGAGGTCTCTTAAGCGATATCCAAAGTACGATTGAGGCCGAAAGCCCAGATCTTTTGGTGTTAGGCACTCGAGGTATTAACGGCTCTACGCTGTCTAAAGCTTTAGTAAAAATTATAGATTGTCCGGTGATGCTGGTACCTGAAAATTATAAAGAAACCAAGGTCAAGCGTATAGCCTATGCTAATGACTTCTATGATATTAAAAATTCAGCAGCGCTAAAACCTTTGATGAACCTGGCTATGCTCATGAAAGCTAAGGTTTATTTGTTGCATATAAATAGGGATAACCGAACCAGTGATAATGCCGAAGCATCATTAGAATATTATCTGGATTACGTAGATCATGAATACGTATGCATTACCAGCGAAGATGTGGAGCAATCAATCATGAATTTCATCAAGGAAAAGAAAATTGACATCTTAACCGTTTTGCTC
>JBCCSU010000405.1:0-3018 GCA_039199635.1 Bacteroidota bacterium
TCCATAACTGGGTAGGGTTGTACGCAGGGTTAGTTATCGCAGTTTTGGATACTCCATAGTTTTCTGTTGATTTTTGTTGATTTAGACATTTATAGGATAAAACTATTGACCGTATTCTATTCTTACAGCTGTGCTACCAGCAGATAAAAGAGGTAAAATGACATATGATCTATCCACCGATCATTAGTCAGCAGCTCTCTTTAAATATTTTCTTGCTCTCCAATAGCGGAAAAATTTGGTAGATAATTTACAAGATCGCATTACCACGACAGGTCGACCAGACCTAGTATAGTTCCTCCACCTACTACATCAAATGCCTTTTCAGCGGCCCCTGTAGTAGGGTTATACTTATAAAATGCATTTTCCGAACCCTTACTGATAGATACATAGACCTCTTCATCTATAACCACTGAAATAGCCGGAGATAGCCCACCCTTGCCGGGAATACCTGCAATTAATTCAGCTTCCTGCGTGGCTACGTTTATTTTGATCCAACGGCCCGTATCTTCTTGATTAAATAAACCCAAGGCAACTAAACGTTGCTCCTGAGATAGATTTCTTGGATCTCCGCCCACTGATGCAAGCAAATCCTGAACAGACTGTGGGACTGAAGTAACTGAAAAGGCTACGGCTATATCGTTGCCGATATAATTAAAGAAAAAGCTATTAGGCAGCAGTATGTTAGCAGGGGTTACTTTGGATGCAGGCGCAAAATTATAAGTAAGGTCGAAATCATTGGATCCTGCCGGTATTTTATGCAAAGTTCCAAGGGTACTACCGGAAGATACATTTCCGCTAGCTAATAGGTAGATATTCCCATTCTCATCTACACTATTGGCAAACGGTGTATTTGGCCAATTAACCAAAGGCCTCCCCGGAAACTCTGAGGTGCCAGTAAACTGTCCGGTTTTATAATTTGCAGATTGCATATAGAAAGAAGTAAAAGGGGTTTCATTACGGGTTAGCGAAACAATGTGCGTAAATATCTCATCACCACGAATTAAAAGCCCTCGCATCCGTTGCGGACCAGGGAGTCCTTCATCGCTCATATCTATAAGACCTTCCAGCTGCATGGTACTAGGATTGAAAACACCCACTTGAGCCGGACTCGCCTGGGTGGTATAAATACCAGTGGTGGCATCAACAATAACAGGATTTCTGGAGCTTCCCGTCACTGCCAGATTCCCATCCTCTACAATTTTACCGTTACCATTTACCCTTGCTTTTCCTATGCCCCCTGATCCATTTGTTGCACCTGCAGTATAGAGATAGCCATCTAAAATATCTTCCGGCCGAAACTCTGTAAATATCTGACCATCCGTTAGATCGGCCGTTTCCGTGGGCATTTCTTGAAAATACTTCGCTATTACATCGTTATTAGGTGTCTCTGCTATTATTATAAAACCTGTTTTCAACCTCGCCTCCTCGGCTGCTAAAGTTTCCCAGAAAGCAGTACCTATTTCATCAGACCCTCCTGAAAAGATGTAAGGTGCAAATCCAGTGATAAAACTTGTGGCTGCATCCCATCTGTTGGCCGTTACGGCCTGATCTACTCTATTTTGGTTTGCAGCTCCCCACTGCACATAATCTCGCAGTATTAAAGGATCATCGGAGCTGAAGTCCTCCGCGGTAGCAAAAAGCCCCAATCCACCATTTTCTACAGGCAGCGAGGTTACGTTTTGGGTACCCGATGCTAACCTTATAGTGACGGCTTCATTGGTGGATAAGGATAAGTCACCGGTGATACCCGTGTAATTATTGATCGCATTGTATTGATTAGGCCCAAGGCATAGTTGATAATCCGAAATGTCTATTTCAGTTGTTCCAAAATTGGTAATCGTTAGGGAATCTCCCTCAGGATTAACCAGTGTAAAACGAATAAGCTCCTCCACCGGAGGAACAGTTTCAGTATCGTCATCATCACATGAGCTAATGATCAAAGAAAGAGAAACCAGCACTAAGAGGCTAAAAAGGGTAGTTAGAACTGGTTTAATATGTAGGCGTAATTGCATAGTTAGAATATTTGATAGTTTATTTTGAATTGAAAATTTCTATTTGGCTTAGGCACCCTCCAGTTGTCGAATAGCTGAAAATCATTAGTCAGGTTATTGATCTGAAGAGACAGACTTAGTTTATCATTCGGAGAGAAATAGCCTAGACCCAGGTTAAATTCATTTTGGGTGGGGACAAGAGAAAAAGGTTCTGGCTCTCCATTGGGAGGCTCGTCACTAATACTAAATGACCTTACGTGAAACCATGACCCAAACAACACCACATTTGGGAGTGTATTTTTCAAACTTTTAATGCCTAGGTTTAGTTGAAGATTGTAAAAAAAAGATGGAGTGTTGGGAAAACGGGACCCGATAAACGATGGATCTTGACGGGTGGCCTCATCAAAATTGAACCCTTGATAGGTCCGTTCCTGACGGGTAAGATTGAATTCCATACTTGAGTAATCATCTCGGGTTACTTTAAGGCTCCACTCCATGCCCAAAGACCGAACTTGTCTGTTATTTCTAAATTGCTGGAAAGCTCCATCCGGTGATAACCAGATCAGGTCTTTGGTATTTCTAATAAAACCATCTAATGAGGTATTAATACCAAAAAGTCGATCAAACTTTTTCTCATAGGTGACTCCAAAATTGAAATTATTTGATCGCTCGGGCCTTAAATTAAAATTAGAGTTAATGTTTAGAAAATCACCATATACTTCCCTCTCGGTGGGGATACGCACGGCAAACTCATAACTGCCTCGGGCAAAAAAATGATCTGTAAACAGGTACTTCAGGGCTCCTCCATACCCCGTTACTTCATCTTTGACATCTACGCTAGGCAAACTATTGCCGAAAATGACCACCGTTTCTGCATGATAGAAGTAACGCTTACCAAAGAAAATAGAGGTTAGCTTTTTATTGAACCAATCTGCTCTCCATTCAACGGAGGCAATATTCTTCGTGAAGAAAGAGGGTAATTCATTTCTATTGATTTGTTCCCCATTAAGCTCAAAGAACGGTCTAA
>JBCCSU010000406.1:0-2999 GCA_039199635.1 Bacteroidota bacterium
ATATCGCGGGGTGGAGCAGTTGGTAGCTCGTTGGGCTCATAACCCAAAGGTCGCAAGTTCGAGTCTTGCCCCCGCTACTCTGATAATCAGGCAGTTACGATAAAAAGTAGCTGCCTTTTTTTATTACCTGATTAAGCATTTAGCTTTCTTTCGGCATATCTAAAAACATTTGTATAGTAATTTAGCTAAAGAATCCTGAACTACTTAAGTGGAAAAGGTGGTACCGTGAACTGTTTACAAATCTTCCATCCTTTCATTTTATCTACAGCTTAATTCCTGTCTTGATCCAGTCACAAAACCTCAGATTTAAGCACCTGGAACGCAACTGAAGCCAAGAAACAAAAAAATCACACCTATGATTATCACAAATCTATGTTTTCGATTTATTTTAAGTTAAACGTACTTCCTTTTTTAACCGTTAAAGGGATATTACCTGTTGAAAAGTTAGAATAAATCGAATAACAAAAGGAGCAGACTAGGCAGATTACCCAAAACTCAAAGTGTTGAAATATTTATTGCTTTTAAGCTTTTTTCTATTCATCCGGTCAGCGCTCGGGCAGGTCTGTAGTGGCAACTTTGGGACAAATATATTTGACTCCGGAAATTTTGGATCGGGTACCTCACAAGTACTTTCCTTTGACCCGCAACTTGCACCAGGATATATTTACACCACTCGCTTACCACCTAACGATGGTTACTATTCTATTGTAAGCTCATTGAATCTTGGTCAGGTACATTCAAGCTGGCTAACGCTTTCTGATAACAGCGCGGATCCTAATGGATACATGATGGTGGTTAATGCTAATTTCGAACCAGGCCTATTTTATGAAGAGACGATAACCGGACTCTGTGAAAATGTACTTTACGAGTTTTCGGCGGACATTTTCAATCTGAATGCTGCCTGGGCTACAGATAGAATCCAGGCAAATGTATCATTCTTACTCGATGATGAAGTTTTATATTCCACAGGAGATATACCCAGAAATGAAAAATGGAATACTTACGGCTTTACTTTTACTACTAAACCTGGACAAACGCAGTTGAAGCTTTCTTTAAGGAATAATGCGCCGGGAGGTATTGGAAACGATTTAGCACTAGATAATATCACGTTTAGGCCTTGCGGGTCTACCGCACTTATTCTGTCCGAAACTGTAGCCAATATTTGTGAAGATGGAGAGCCCATCGACCTTATTGCTACGATTATCGGATCTGCCTTTGAAGATAAATTCATACAATGGCAGCAAAGCTTTGATCAGGGTTCTACATGGGTAAATTTGGAGGGTGAAAGTGGTGATACATTCACGTTTAACAATTTACAAGCCGGGTTTTACTATTACAGGTACCTTTTAGCAGATAGCCAGGAAAAGCTGGAAAATGAGAAGTGCAGAACTTTTTCAAATACCAAAGTGGTTCGTGTGATCCCCCGATTTGTAAGTACTACAGCGTCTATCTGTGAAGGATTATCTATACCGTTTGGGGACAGGAATATTTTTTCAACCGGAGTTTACAAAGATACACTTCAAAATAGTATTGGGTGTGATAGTATAGTGACGGTCAACTTAACTACTGTTGAAAACGACTTAAACGCCTTTTTTAGAGTATCAAAACCTACCTGTGACTATTTAGCTGATGGCGCTATTGAAATACTTTCGTTAACCAGTCCAGGTCCACATCAGTTGAAAATTAATGGAGAAAATCAAGCACAGTCTTGGATTAATGATAGCCTGGCTGCAGGTGACTACGAGTATGTTATCCAAGATCGATATGGCTGTAGATTAGACACTACAATTACCGTATCAAATCCACCCAAATTCGAAGTTAACCTGGGCCCTGATCAAACATTAACGTTAGGGGAAAGATTTCAAGTTAATGATTTTATTGCTGAAAGCGCTGTTCTTTATGATTGGACACCAAATTCTATTGATTGCGATCCACCCTGCACCTCAATCGATGAATTGTTTACCGAATCCACAACCATTTCACTAATGGCGATTTCAAGTAAGAGGTGTGAAGCAACAGATCGAGTCGAGGTACTAATAGAAGGTAAAGGAGATCTCATTATACCAAACGTTTTTACTCCAAATCAAGATGATAAAAATGATTTTTTCACTGTTTTCCCCAATGAGGTAAATGGGATAGATATAGTCAATGAATTAACTATTTATAATCGCTCCGGGAAGATAATTTTTCGGAATAACTCTTTTGATCCAGGTATTCCGGAATTAGGCTGGAATGGTACTGTCAACGGGAGTTTGGCTCCTTCCGGTATTTATTATTATGCTGCGGATGTACTTTTTATAAATGGAGAATCCTCCGTTTACACTGGTTTTGTACACTTGCTACATTAACGATAGAATAAAACATCATCACTGGCTCAGTGTGAAACCTATCGTGCTACCGTGGCATTTTAGTTTTAGTGCCCAATAATGGCTCAATGCATGTAAATACCCCGTAATCGAGTCTTTATTGATTATTACTCAATTGCATTCAATTTTCTAATAAATATTTGTTCACTCTTTTGATCTGGAAAAGGTACTTTTCAGTACCTAACTATAAAGTTTAGTAAAGCAATTCGTAGCGCTACTTCCGTCACTAAAAAGTAAGCCGAACTAGCTGTTTTTGAGTATATCGAAACCGGGTAAATACTAATAGACGAAACCCCGCTTTGGAAGGGTTAACCATCGAAGAATTTCAAACTATTAATACATTAAAAAATATAGCACAAGACCATTCAATATTTTCTTAAAAATAGTCGGAGTTGCATGGTGTAAGTATTCCTCGATTTGGAGCAGCTATTACCAAATCCTATAAAACCAAACAACATCGCCTTCCTACTTCCCAATCTTGTATCTTTACTGTAAATGCGGCAGCTATTCATTATATGTTTGATATTAGCCTATTCAGTGACCCAGGCTCAGGAGTATGATAAACTTCCGCCAAAGTATCAGAACAAACTAAACAGTATTAAAGGCGAAAAGAAGCGCTTACGCAAGTATCGA
>JBCCSU010000407.1:0-2958 GCA_039199635.1 Bacteroidota bacterium
CTTAATCCCCTGAATGGGCTGCTTGAAATTAACATACGGTCAAGGAGAAGGTATAGAAGAAAATGCGCCTTCTGTTTTGTGGGAGGTCTACAAAAAAGGGGAAAGTGCACCAAAAAAATGTGTAGAATACTACCGTTATGGCTTTCAAGGACAGTTCTCAATGGAGGACATGGAAACGGGCTACAATTCATTTGAGTTACGAGACTACGATAGTAAAATTGGACGCTGGACCACGATTGATCCATATCGGCAATATTATTCTCCCTACTTAAGTATGGGGAATAATCCAACGAACAATGTTGACCCGGATGGTGGATGTGCAACAGGCGATACCCCATGTATACAAGCGGCAAAAGCAGCAGGTTTTACTAGTCAAGCAGATATTAACGCATTTGTTAATTTGGATGCCTATGCTCCGTCACCCTCTTTCGGGGATTTAGCAAGAGCTTGGGCAGGTGGTATTAATAGGTCAGTTACTGACAATACCCAATTTATTAGAGATAGAACCCAGAAATGGAGCGATGCTGTCACTCAAGGAAATATTAACCAGCCAAATAATGCCGCTCAACAAATAATCATTCCAACGGCTCAATCTATCTATGACTTGGGGCTTGTTGGATCTGGCATGGCCTCAGGATTACCATTAACTGCTGCTACTAGAGTCGGAAGTTATTTAGATGGGGTTGAAGATATAATGGCTAATCCCTCGTTATTACAGGGTCGAACGGTCGCTGAAATCAGTGAAGTTATGGTTGGAAGTAGTCGTTGGGTTCGAGATGTAATGAGAAGAAGTTCTAGAGCAACAGGTGTAGTTTTTAGAGAAGTTAATGATGCAGGTACTGACTTTACTGGGAGAATTATTCAATATCACCCAGGAACACCACGGCACTTTGGAGGGAAGGCATATTGGAAAGTTTCTAATGGGCAAACTGGTACGACAAGAATTCCTTTAGATTAAATTTTCATGCAATTAGATTATAATTATAAATCATTGGTTGAGAGTCTGCAATTATTAGCTTGTTCATACGATGATCAAGTTAACGCATTACCCGATTATGTGGATTTGTTGGATGAGTTATTAAGCATTTTTCGAGATTCATTCTTGTCATTACCACAGTTGATTGAAAACGATTATCTATCATCAATGTCAATTGCAGCAATAATCCGTTGCTATAATTGGGTTGAAGTTTTATCTCGAAATCAAGAGACCCTTACTACTGATTCCTTAAAAGGGCATAAATCTTGGGACAAGGTAAGGGACATGGCAGAATCTTGTTTAAATGAGATGGGCGAAATAAAACGAGGTCCAGATTTAAATTTTTTAGACAGAGTCGATTAAAGGACTGTTATGTTTTGTAGTCCATCTAATCTAGGTTCTTCTACTACCTAAAAGTGAGAGAGGTTTAATCGGCTTTTTTCCTTTTACGTTTTCTCTTTCCTGGCGGAGTGATGTAAAATGAAACAGGAATAATTATACGTTGCTTAACCGTATCACCTTTTTTTGTTAGTCGAGCTGGAGTCCAGTTTGGACTTTTTCTAACTATATCTACGGCAGCTTGATTCAATAGTTCATTATCCGATTTTACAGCTTTTACAGATTCGTCTATAAGGTCACCCGTTTGATCAATGATGAATTGCACATAAACCTTACCTTCAATTCCCTTTTCTTTAGCTTCAAGAGGGTACTGCAAATTATCATATATAAAGTCATAGAGTGCTTGATACCCACCTGGATATTCAGCAGGTATTTTAGGTATTGGAAATTCTTCCTGGGCAACACATAAGCTCACTGAGAGCGAGAGTAAAATTGACAAGCTTAGTTTATTGAATAGCATGTTGTGGTAGAGTTTAAGAAGCATACGCCTTCCTATTCTTAATTTCCCGGATGACGGCATCGAGCGTAAAGAAGACCTGCTGTTTTTCTTCATCCGAGAAATTGTTAATGTCTTTCAGGCGCTGGATCATAGCCGGGTCTTTGAGCAAGTCATCTTCTTCCGTCTCCCCCAGCAGATAGCCCACTGAAGTATCGAGTAGAACAGCCAGTTTTTTAGCAGCTTCAATAGAAGGGTTGATCTCATCCCGTTCGTAACGGCTGATCACTGAGATAGACGTATTAAAGAGTTTAGCCAGCTCCGTTTGTGAGAGCTTCTTTTCCTTGCGCAGTGCTGCTATTTTCTTGCCAAACGAGAGCATAATTAACCTTAAATGATGCGTTTTGATCCTAAAAGCAGGAATATGTCAAAAATACTAACCTGAAATGAGTTAAAAAAATAAGATATGAGTTGTTGAAATGATTTGATAAGATTAAATTTGACCAGATACGGTTAAAAAGAAAATATCATGCTCGACAGCACCAATCCCGAAAGCCTGATTTATGAGAACGACCTACTAAAACTAACTGTGCTAGGCGGCATCAAACTCGAAGGATTGGACAGAATGCGGGTAACCCTAAAGATCGAGTTGAAGGATACAAGTATTCCCGCCATCCGTCATAACCTGGACTTATACAACGACACCCAATTAGAAAAACTCATCCGCAAGACAGCCGAGCGGTTAGAGATCGGCACCAGTGTGATAGCTGCCAGTCTAAATGAACTCACCGATCAATTGGAGCAGTATAGAATGGAAGAGATCAAAAAGAAAGAAACTGAACACCAGATTATTGTAAGACCACTAACGACAGAAGAGCGAAAAGCAGCCGAAACCTTCCTGAAATCCGGAAATCTGCTTCAAAAAACAAACGAACTGATCGGCCAGAGCGGAGTAGTAGGAGAGGAAACCAACCGGCTGATCATGTACCTGATCTTCACCAGTAGAAAAAGAACCCAACCGCTGCACATCGTCAGCCTGGGTAGTAGTGGCACCGGAAAGACCCACCTGCAGGAGAAAATAGGGGAGTTGATCCCTGAAGAAGATAAGATAGAGCTTACCACCCTGAGCGAAAACGCCTTCTATTAC
>JBCCSU010000408.1:0-2945 GCA_039199635.1 Bacteroidota bacterium
CTTTATCGCACCTGCCTACACAACTGATGAACTGGGAGCTGTTAAAAAAGTAGCAGAACAGTTTGTTCAACTGGTAGATAAGAATGAATCAGAGCCACTCAAAAACCTGCTACACCCTGAATTAATCCAATATGTCACTCTGGGCGGAAAATTAATTCCTTTTAAAGCCGCAGATTTTATTCAAATGGTAGCCAATAAGAAAATAGGAGGCACCGCAAGAGAAATTACGCATAAAGATTCCAGTATTATCAGAGGAAACACGGCGTACGTTGTGCTTCAGGCAGTAAGCCATGAGTATGACTTCATGTACCATCTTTCACTGGTAAAGGAAGAAGACAAGTGGATCATTGTGGGTATCGTAGCGGATATCACTAAAGTATGAAGTATTTCACGGCTCTACTGTTCATATTACATCCTGTGTTTGGCTATACACAGGATGTAATACTTGGAGGAATGACCATGTCCTACCAAATTGTGGATAATAACATTGAGATCGTACTCCAAGCACCCACTACCGGTTGGTTGGGTATTGGGTTTAACCGCAAAAACTCTATTGTAAAAAGTGATCTTTACCTCCTGCGCGTAAAGCATAAAGAAGCAGAGGGGTTGGATATGTATGTGATGAGTACTGGAAATCCAAAAGAGGATCATGAAATTGGCGGGTCTTTTAACCTTAGCGCAATCGAGGGAAAAGAAGTAAACGGATCTACCACTTTGAGATTTAAACTGCCCGTAGGATCAAAAGACCGATATGACTATTCACATGAATTAGGCGCTGATTTTTGGTTAATTTTAGCGTATTCACAATCTGACGATTGGGATCATCATTCAATGATGCGCAAGCATATAAAATTTAGTTTCGTTAAATAATGGTCGGGTTAACGAGGAGATATTTGTTTTACAACCTTTTGGTATGGTCTGCAGTTTCTTTGTTCACTACTACCCAACTGTACCTGAAAGGAGTTAGTGATGGTTCGGTTGAGCCCTGGTTAGCTATTTTTAAGGTGCAATTGTTGGTATGGCTGCTTTGGGGCTGTATTACCCCTTTCATTTATTGGATAGGCCATCGCTTCAGTATTCATCGGCAAAACTTTTTCCCACGACTGCTGCTTCATCTCCCGGTTTCCGTAATGACCGTTTTGATCTATTTATCAGCTTATTCACTCATTTGGAATTTAAACCAGTACGGTTCAATAGATTGGAGCAGTTTCTGGGGCATTGGAACCGTTTTGTTTCTGAATCTCTTCCACTGGCATTTTTTTATTTACATCGCGATTATATGCGTGGTCCATGCCCATATTTACCTGGCTTCAAGCAGAGCGCAAGAAGTAAAGAATGCACTGCTAGAAAAGGAACTTTTGGCCGGTAAGCTCAGCTTTTTAAAAATGCAGCTTCAGCCTCACTTCCTTTTCAATACGCTCAATGGTATCGTCAGTTCCATCCACCAGCAAAAAACGGAGCTTGCCGCCACGATGACTACAGAACTCAGTGAGCTTCTGCGTACATCGCTAACCGAAAACGATCAGCAAATAATATTCCTGAAAAAGGAGTTAAGGTATGTAAAAATGTATCTCAACATCGAAAAGCAACGGTTCAAAAGTTTGAAAGTGCATTATCAAATTCCTGATGACCTGTTGGAAGCAGAAGTACCCAATTTCTTCTTACAGCCCTTGGTAGAAAACGCTATCAAACATGGTATTTCCAAACAGAGTAAGGCGGAACGTATCGAGATATCAGCAAGACATGTCAATGATCATTTGTTTTTCTCTATCTATAACGATGGGCCCCCTATTGCCAACTATTCTGAAGGTATAGGGCTGTCTAATCTCAGAAAACGCCTAAAAACTATCTATGAGCACCTTGGTGAATTCAGCATTTATGCGCACGGCAATGGTACAAAAGCAGATATTAACTTCCCGATATGATCCAACTAAAAACCTTAATCATTGACGATGAAGAAGATGCCAGGGAGTTGCTGAAGATCCATTTATCTAAATTAACGCGAATAGAAGTGATTGGGGAAGCTAAGGACGGTAAAGAAGCGGTGGCTATGATCACAAAATATAAACCCGACTTGATCTTTCTGGATATAGAGATGCCTGAGCTAAGCGGACTTGAGGTACTGAATAGGTTGGAGGAAATCCCTTACGTTATCTTTGTTACCGCTTTTGATGAATATGCCATTCAGGCTTTTGAAGTACATGCCGTTGATTATTTATTGAAGCCCTTTACGGAAGATCGATTATTTCAAGCCATTCACAGAGCTGAAAAAAGAATAGCAGGTGATGCAGTGGACAGAAACTTATACGCCGGTTTGCTGGGCAACTTACTGAATAAAACTGAGGTAAAGTACCTGAATAGACTTTCTGTCAAAAGTAATCATAAAACGTATTTCATAGACACCGCTACCATTCTCCTTATTGAAGCTGCTGATCAATATGTATCTATTCAAACCGCATCAGATAAGTATCTGGCCAGATTTAGTATGGATTACTTGGAAAAAGCCCTCGACCCTCGGCGATTCATTCGTACCCATCGCTCATACATAGTAGCCATTAATCATGTACTTTCTATTGAACAATACGAACCGAAAAACCTATTGGTGCACTTGCAAGGAGGGTTCAAAGCAAAATTGAGTCAATCCAGAAAAACAGTGTTTGAAGGCAAACTTCGGACGGGGTAAGCTGATCTATCTTTGATCTTCATCCTGGTCTTACTCTATTCGGCAATGTATAGCAAAACTCTAATAGTTGAAGATGGCCTCTGGTCAAAAGAATATTGAATGATTGGCTGAACCAGCACTGCCCTGAAATCTAATTAGTATTTCTGTTACCGCTATGGCTGGAACTCAATTAATTAAGTTAATGTGAGTTCGATATAAAATCTGACCTACAGCGTGTCATTGCGGAATTTTTCTTCTAATCTTTTATTTAAAGGAAGAAAAA
>JBCCSU010000409.1:0-2919 GCA_039199635.1 Bacteroidota bacterium
CTCTTCCGATCTGAACATTTTATCCATCCTTGTTGATGAGAATGTACCGGGGTATCATACGATACACTATTGCTCATTTAAAAATTTTGAGGGGACTGGTAATGATATGGGGATAGAACCCATCAGAATTGGAGTTAGCACACAAGCACGATTCAATAGCCGCACTATCGTTGAATACTGTTATTTTACCAATTGTGACGGTGATGGCGAATTGATCTCCAATAAGGCTTCACAAAATGTGATCAGGTACAATACATTTGAAGACAATTCGAAGGCGGAGCTTGTGCTCAGACACGGCGATGAAGTCATAGTCTATGGTAATTTCTTCTTGAATAACATGGGTGGGGTACGCGTACGAGAAGGATCCAATCACTTCATTTACAATAACTACTTTGAGGGGCTGGATCGGCGTTCTATATTTCTTCAAAATGAATCCTCTGATCCGTTATCCGATATTCATGTGTATTTTAATACAATTGTTGCATCGGCAGAAGTAATTCTTGGCGGTGATGGAGGTAGTAATCCACCGGAGAATGTAGTGATAGCCAACAATATTTTCACGGACCCTGAAGATCAATTGTTTGAAGAATCCACAGGAAGCGAAACCTGGCTCGGTAATATTTCAAACGGAAACCTGGGTATAAGCAGACCTAGTGGAATTGAAGATACAGACCCTGGTCTGATTGCTAATGCAGAGGGTTTTTATCAAATAAGTACCTCAAGTGCTGCTATAGATAATGCTCAATCAGGGTTTCCTAGCATTCCTAGCTTTCCAGGATTGGATTATGATGCAGATCTTTCGTTGGATCTAATGAAGCAGAACCGACCTGTTCCCATTACATCTAAAGATGTAGGCGGTATGGAATTTACTGGTGATTTAAACGTGCGTCCGCATGTCACAGAAGAGAATACTGGACCTTCCTATCTTGGAGTTCCACAAATAGCGTCAATAGATATTGCGGAAACTTTTGGAGGCGGAATCATATTGGAACCGGCACTACAGGAATACAGCATAGGCTCGACCGTAACTGCAACCGCCATTGCCAATGATGGATATAAATTCACAAATTGGACACTAGGCCTTTCGGGTATTGAAAATCCAATTGAGTTCGTTGTAACAGCTGATGTGACCATTAGCGCTGAGTTTGAGCCAAATATCATACTCAGCCTGGAGGGGGAAATAGACCCATTTTTGATTTACCCGAATCCATCGAATAAGATCTTGACCATTGATATGATGGGTATTTCTTATACAACCGCCACATTCGAGGTCTTGACCCTTGAAGGCAGATTGATTCTAAAAGAGATAGTAACTTCTTCCAATCCCACTATCTCTATTGATATTTCAGAAATCCCCGATGGACTATACATACTTAAGTATTTTCTGGGTAGCGATCAGGGTTTTATAAACTCTACTGGCCTATTGAAGTTCATTAAGAACTAGGCGGCTTGCGGTACAAGTCTTAAAATATTTTATATTTTTCCAGTACAAGTAATCTTTTACATGAGTAAAATTGGTCCGTTAGATACAGCAGTATCACTTGATTCTTATGAGTGTACAATTGCTGTTGAGTGTTGTGTTTTTGGTTTTCAGGATAACGTCCTGAAAATTCTACTAGTTAAAAGGTCAATAGAGCCCTTTAAAGATTACTGGGTTTTGCCTGGTGGAGCCATGAATGAAGGAAAAACACTGCCAGAGTCTATTGAAGAAGTACTGAGCAATTTGACAGGTATCAGAAAGATTGCCTTAGAGCAAGTAGCTTGCTACAGTAATGTTGAACGGCACCCGATCAAACGAGTAGTCTCTGTTTCTTACTATGCGCTGGTAAAGCCTGAAGATTACCCGGTGATTCCTAAAAATTATATCTCCGATATTATGTGGTTCGAAATCGGTGATGTTCCTGAACTGGGATTTGATCATAACAGGCTACTCACCGATTCACTATCAAAACTTCGTGATAACCTGAGACAAAACTTAGTTTTTGGTGAATTACTGCCTGATTTGTTTACGCTCAAGGAGCTTCAGGAGTTATATGAAAACATCCTGGGGGAACGCTTAGATAGAAGAAATTTCAGAAAGAAAATCTTGCAGATGGACCTTCTGGTACCCACCAATGAGAAGAAAGCAGGCGTGAAGGGTGGTCCGGAACTTTACAAGAAGAAATAGTGGAAAATTCGTTGGGGAAAGTTGTAAATCCCCCTTTCTGTGTATAAATTACATAGAAATAGAATTCATCAATTTTAAGCTGATATGAACAAAAAAGTCGTAACATTTGGTGAGATCATGTTAAGATTAGCCCCTCCAGGATTTCTAAGATTTTCTCAAGCAAATTCCTTTGATGTAGTATATGGTGGAGGCGAGTCTAACGTGGCTGTATCTCTTGCGAATTATGGCGTGCCTGTTGATTTCGTTACACGTTTACCAAAAAATGATATTGGAGAATGCGCTTTGATGGAAATGCGTAAGCGTGGAGTCAGTACCCAAAATATAATTTTTGGAGGTGATAGGTTAGGTATTTACTTTCTTGAAACAGGTGCGGTCAGTAGAGGTAGTAAAGTGGTCTATGACCGAGCAAATTCGGCGATGGCAGAAATCGAAGCCGGTATGGTAGATTGGGAGAGAGTGTTTGACGGAGCTGTGTGGTTTCATTGGACGGGAATAACTCCGGCTATTTCTCAAGGTGCAGCGGATGCCTGTTTAGAGGCCGTAAAATATGCCTCTGAAAAAGGAATTACTATATCCACAGACTTAAATTATCGAGCTAAACTATGGAAGTATAGTGGTGATAGAGAGGCTATAATGACGGAATTAACATCATATTGTGATATAGTACTCGGAAATGAGGAAGATGCTGAAATGCATTTTGGCATCAAGCCAGAAGGGATAAGTGTTCAAACGGAAGGCCATAACGTTAAAGC
>JBCCSU010000410.1:0-2888 GCA_039199635.1 Bacteroidota bacterium
CCGGACAAGAACGAACCAATCAGGATGTAGGATACGATGGTTATGATGATGTTGAAGAAGCGGATATGTTAACTCAACTTTTTGGAAGTAACAATTTTGGTGAAGATCCTGCTAAAGATAACTATGTCTATTACCTGAATACGGAGGGAGATATTTTTGAACGTTACAAACTTTACAATGGATTAGAAGGGAATACCCCTGATACATTTACAGACACCAACAGAGGATCTACCACCCAACCTGATGTAGAGGATATCAATAGAGACAATACTATGAACACTATTGATAGCTATTTTGAATATGAGGTTGATATTAACCCGGCAACATTAAACATCAACAACCCACAGATTAATGACGTTAAAACGAGATCTGTAACCTTGCCGAACGGGGATACTAGAGATGTGACTTGGTACCAGTTTAGATTACCGATCTCTGAGGAAACTAGAGCCGTAGGAGGTATATCGGATATCCGTTCGGTACGTTTTATTCGAATGTTCTTAACGGAGTTTACCGAAAATACGGTACTGAGATTTGCAACATTTGATCTGGTACGTAGTGATTGGCGACGTTATACTTTGGATTTAGATAATGACAATACCAACAATAGTGCTGATGCTGAATTCTCCGTAGGGATTATCGGAGTACAAGAGAATGATGGAGACTACATTATTCCTCCTGGAGTAAGACGTGAAGAGCTTAATAACAACAACAATATCATTAGACAAAATGAACAGTCATTGGTATTGAAAGTATGTGATCTTGAGCCTACCGATTCAAGAGGAGTATTCAAGAATATTAGCTTGGATATGCGTCAGTATAAAAAGCTAAGAATGTTTTTGCATGCTGAGCCACAAGAAGGACAAACGTTACAGGACGATGAGTTGGTGGCTTTCATAAGAATGGGTAACGACTTCACGGACAATTTTTATCAAGTAGAGATTCCTTTAAAAGTAACTACTGATTTTGCCACAGCAAGGGGCTTATGGCCTTTGGAAAATGAGATTGATATTCCACTGAGCTTTTTTCAGGATATCAAATCCAATGGTATATTCAATGGAACATTAACCAGTCCTGATCCTACATTTTATGATGTTGTTGATGGACAATTGGTAGAAACTCCAGTGCCTGAATTTCCAGTAGGTGGTATTCAAAATCAAAGGATAGCCATTAAAGGTAACCCTAACTTCGGAGATGTCCGTGTTTTGATGGTCGGCCTAAAAAGCTCAGGAATTACGGGACTTAACTCATGTGGTGAAGTCTGGTTCAACGAATTACGTATGTCCGATCTGGAAAATGAAGGAGGTTGGGCTGCTGTAATGAGTATGGATACCAATTTAGCAGATTTCGCTAATATTAGTGCTACGGGACGCATAAGTACTGCAGGTTTCGGTACCATAGAACAGACACCAAATGAGCGTAGTAGAGAAGACGTTATACAGTATGACGTTGTAACCAATGTTAACCTTGGTCAGTTGCTGCCTAAAGAATGGGGGATACAGATCCCATTTAATTATGGACAGGGCGAAGAGAAGATTACGCCACAATTTGACGAATTCTATCGTGATATTGAATTAGATACCCAATTAGACAACACAACGAATAGGGATTCCATATTGAAAGTCAATGAAAACTACACCAAACGTAGAAGTATAAACCTTATCGGTGTTAGAAAGCAGCGCTCAGCGGAGGCCAATGCAGATTTCTTCGATATAGAGAACTTCACATTTAACTATTCACATAATAAGGTAAAGCATCGGGATTTTGAAATTGAAAATTCTCTGGAAGAAAACATTAGAGCAGGAGCCAACTACAATTTTAATTTCGAGCCAAAACGTATTGAACCTTTCAAGAAAAACGATTCAATCTTCAGAAGTAAATACTGGAAAATACTAAAGGATTTCAACCTGAACCTATTGCCCAGTAATGTCTCGGTTAATGCAGATATCGTTAGGCAATTTAGTAGGCAAAAGTTTAGGGAAGTTGAGTTAGGTGGTGACAATATTGCTATTGAAGAACTTTTTAGAAGAAACTATCTTTTCGATTTTCAATATGCCATTAATTATAACCTTACAGATGCCCTTAGTATTAACTTCAATGCAGCAAATAGTAATATTGTAAGGAATTACTTTATAGATGATAACCTTAACGGTAGGCAAGATCCAACCTTAGATGTTTGGGACGGCTTCTTTGATTTAGGGGATCCTAATATTCAAAATCAGCAGTTACAAGTTAATTATGAATTACCACTATATAAGATACCCTTCTTGAGTTTCTTAAGGACGAATTATGCATATACTGGGAGTTTTCAATGGCAGAAAGGATCGGATCTTAACGAAAACTTTGTTACTGACATTGGAACTTTCAACCTTGGGCATACCATTCAGAACTCCAATACACATGCCTTGAATACTACACTTAACATGGAGACGCTTTACAGGTCTATTGGGCTGACTAAGCGAAACAATGCCAGAGGGCGTCAACAAGTTTCTCGTCGTACAGGGACTCCAAATTCAACTAACAATCAAGGCAATCAAAACTCCAAGAAAACTAGTGCAGGTAAAAAGGCACTAAATACCGTAATAGATCTGGTAACCATGGTGAAGCGTGTTCAGATTAATTATCAGGAAAATAATGGAACATTCTTACCTGGATTCCTACAAACACCAGGATTTGTTGGGACATTTAAGCCAACAGTGGGATACACGTTTGGTAGTCAGAGTGATATAAGAAATCTGGTGGCGCGAAATGGGTGGTTGACGATCTATCCAGAATTTAACCAACAATATACCGAAGTCACTAATAGAATTTTAGATTATTCAGCAAACCTGGAGCCCGTAAGAGATCTGAAAATAGACCTGCTTGGAGGCCGCACCTATTCTGAAAATATA
>JBCCSU010000411.1:0-2874 GCA_039199635.1 Bacteroidota bacterium
TGCGGGTGCCACTGCCAGCCATACAGGGAAAACGACCAGAGGAAGTGACTGTATGTGCCGTCAGGGTACTGGCAGTGGCCGCAGGCCCGCACTAACTCGGGCTGTGTAAGGATTTTTTGCCTAGCTGCCGCAGGCTATCAACTCATCAAAAAAATACTGAGAATAGCCGTGGCGAGGAACACAGGCCGGGCAAGCGGAGTAAAAAGCAAGGCCGACTGGAAGGAGTGCATTTTAGCCTTGCTTTTTACGGAACGCAGAACCGGACGAGTACCACAGCTGCACCTTTGAACCGTACCCGACCATAGGGAGGGTACGTGCTGCCTCAAGCAGCATAAAACTAAGATGGATTTACCAAACGATTATTTCAATGCCTGGGATATGCTTAAAATGCTTGTCCCTGGTGACTAGGGAAAGATCATATTCTTTGGCTAACGCAGCAATCCATATATCATTTTCCGGAATGGGTGTACCTTTCTTTGATAATAAGGTTTTAAGCTCACCATAAAGCGCTGTAGTATTCTCGCCAATAGGATAGACTTCACAGCGGTCTACTAAAGTTTTTATTCGCTCCAGGTTCTTTTTCACATGCAGGGATTTCATCGCTCCGTAATACAACTCCCCTAACACGATCGCTGGTAAGTGAATAAATTCTAAGGTGTTGACTTTATCGGTGATTGAACTTTCTCCATTCAAAAAAGGGACGATGATATTGGTATCTAAAAAACAGTCCTTACCACTCATCAATATCTATCTTTCTACACTCCTGAGAAGCTTCTAAAAATATCTTAGCATCTTCATCACTTAACGTACCGGCCAGCTTTTCCAGAGAATTGCCTTTTGATTTTTGTTTCGCACGTCTCAGTGTGGTCACTAATTCTTTTATTATAGATTCATCTTTGAGTTTTAGGAACTCTTCCATGAAGGTTATTTTTACCGATTGTATATCCATATTTCTTTGATTGGAATGATGTAAAGATAACGGTTTCATCATTGTTTTTGGTTGCATATAATTTCACTTTGTTTTCTGTAGGCCTAATGAAAGACTTTTTTGTAATTACAAGTTTCTAGCGTTGGTAATATTCAGGGGGTTTAACTTCTTCCAACAGCTTGACTGATTTCTGATACCTTCTCGTTCTTCGTTCACTGTGGGCACGATAAAAGCATTCACTCAACTTGTGAAGGGCAAAACATAAGTCCTGTACTTCATCTCTTGGGACTTCGTCTTTTTTCAGGAAGTGTAAACAGTAGATGGCTTTATTCAGGTCGCGGCTAACGCTAGCATAGTCTCCTGCGTGGCTATCTTGGATATGGTCAAGGAGCTCGGCAAGCTCTTTTTTCTTGGATGATTTCATTTTGAAGAGGTTTCGTTTTTTGGACTCACACCTCCTAAAATGGCGGTGCGTGGAACTGTAACTATCTCCGCTCTGAGGCTCGCAAAAACCTTTACCGAAAGACAGAACAGCCCACGCACCATGAGGTACACGGACTTTCCATTCTTATTCTTTCGGTAGTAAAATTTGCGATTTTCGAGCGAAGAATAAGGCGATGAAGCCGTAATGATATGTATCTGCTAAGGTACTATTTTGGGCTGTTCTATGTGGTTAGGGACTTCTGTTTTTATTGATCATGATATTTATTGTATAGGATGGAACTTGTCTATATCGACTTGCAGGTCATCAATCTGGTTGACTAAGTAGGCTTCTGTGCTACTTACATAGCGATGGCCTGCCCTGTACTGCACTTCTCTTAAGCTGTAGTGTTTCAGCCAGTGGGTAATGACGCTAGTGCGCACTTGTTTGAAGTTGATGAAGGTATTTCCAGAAGGTAAGTTTTGGTCTTTGAGTTCTTTGCTTAACCTTTTCCAGATCTCTAACCTGGGGGCACCTGTTTTATCACTTGCTTTCGCTTTTCGGTTGAGTGGTACCGGAATGGCCAGGAACAGGTAGCTTGTGGTGGGGTCTTGCTGATAATCGAGCAGTTTTGGCCGTAGTTGGTAGTGGTATTCCATCAGTTCCAGCATTTGGTTGGATTTCAGTGCTAAGGTGCGTTCATTGCTTTTTCTACTGCCAGCTATGTAGATGGTGCCTTCTCTCAGGTTCAGGTCATTAAGTTCCATGCTGTTGACTTCTGCTGTCGTCAATCCCTGGCGGATCATTAACCCTAGCATGGTTTTGTTTCGTTGCCTGCTCCACTGGTAATGGGTGAACCATTTTTTGTGGCTGTTGGGATCTTCTTTTGTGGGAACTGTATATTGGGTATAGAGTTGCTCTAAATCTTGTTTACTTAGGATCGGATAGAGTTTCTGTCGTTTAATGCCTTTGAGCTTCAGGTGTCGGATGGGGTTGTCTGACCGATGACCGTGTTTGACCTGGTAGGTAAAGAAGTGTTTAATGGCATTGAGTTTTAGGTTTCTGGTGGTGTTGCTATCCCCTTGTTTTTGGAGTTGGTTCAGGTAGGCCAGTACTTCTTTGGCGGTGGAGTGTTCAGCTTCTGTCTGATCTTTATCAAGCCAACTGATAAAGTGGATGGCGTGGGTATAGTAGCATTGTACCGTGCTTTTGCTCTTCCCTTCTGCTTGTAGGTATTTTTTAAAACTCATGGTGTTGTATATTCAGGGTGGGCCTGCTCACCGGAAGCTTGCTGTAGGTGAGTATATCTCTGCGTACTTTCCAGACTGCTATGTCCCAGGAACCGTTGTATTTTTTGCAATGCCATGCCAGCTTGGAGCAAATGGGTGGCGATGCTGTGCCGTAAGCTGTGCAGGCCAAGCTCCTTTTGCTGTAAGGTGGGGTTTTCTACGGTTAAGAGTAAGAGTTTAAACCTGCGGTATAACGCCTGGCCTTGCATGGGTTTGCCGCTGTAACCTATAAATAA
>JBCCSU010000412.1:0-2856 GCA_039199635.1 Bacteroidota bacterium
CCGTTATAAACGCAAGGCTAAAAACTATTTCTTACATTATAATACAAATTAACAGGTTGGTTTTCACTAACTATTTCGAACTGAAAGTCTAATGTGCTATCCGATAACCATATCTTATCGGCGAGATCCAGGTTTTTTTCGTAAATCCTACTATGATCACAACTTTGAATGCTTAGGGCCAGTATAACTAAGAGGAACAACCGCTTCATTTACTCTGTTGACCCTTTTCAGGTCGCTTTTTGAAATTTCTCCTTTTATTTTTTCGCTTTTTCTTTTTGGAGGTTTGCTTAAATTTTTTGTCGAGCTTTTCCAGATCGCTGTTCAAGGCTGAATCATCTTTCCCAGGGATATCATCCTCTACTAGAGAAGCCGGTCTTTTCCCGTTTTTATTTAAGGATAGTATATGCCTCACCCGATCTACCGGTACCGGATGCCAAGCGTTTTCATCGTCATAGCCAAACCACATAATCTTCCGAAAGATATCGGTTTTTTGAAGTTTAGCATTTCCTTTTTCAATTTGCAGTGGACGGTCTATCGTAGGAATTTCCTCCAAGGCTTCCATGTAGGTTTCCAGCTCATAGTTTAAACAGCATTTCAAACGGCCGCACTGTCCTGAGAGCTTACTAGGATTTAGAGATAAGTTCTGATAACGTGCAGCGCTGGTGGATACACTTTTGAAATTAGAAAGCCAGGTCGAACAGCAAAGTTCCCTGCCGCAAGACCCAATTCCTCCAAGTCGACCGGCTTCCTGACGGAGACTGATCTGCCTCATTTCTACCCTTATTTTGAACTCTGAAGCTAATACCTTGATGAGTTCTCTGAAATCTACGCGTTCATCAGCGGAATAATAGAAAGTAGCCTTCGAATTATCTGCCTGATATTCCACATCAGAAAGTTTCATGGATAAGTTTAAATCATGAATTATTTGCCGGGTTCTGAACAGCGTAGGAGATTCTCGCTTGCTAACCTCTTCGTATTTTTCAAGATCTTTCTGATGGGCTAAGCGATATATTTTTCTGATATCATCGTAGTTCTTGATCTTATTTTTCTGCATTTGCAAGCGAACGAGTTCGCCTTGTAACGATACATGCCCAAGGTGGTGACCATTAGGTACATCCACAATAACTGCATCCCCAGTAATGAGATTAAGCTGATCAGAATTTTTAAAAAACTCTTTCCTCCCACCTTTGAATCTGATCTCCACATAGGGGAATTTATCGATAACCGGCAAATTCATATTTGACAACCAGTCAAATACATTCATCTTATTGCATCCACCGGTCTGGCAACCTCCGTTATTTTTGCATCCTGCTACTTTCCCGTCTGCCGTGGCACAACTGCTACAACCCATTTGCCATTTTTTGATTTATTAATCTATTAAAGATAATTAATCCAGCTGAAGCCTGAGTATATCTTTACCTATATCCTTCCTGTAATATGCTCCCTGCCATTGAATAGACTTCACTCCATGATAAGAGGCCTCCAGAGCTTCTGTGAGTGAATCACCTATGCCAGTGACACTTAAAACACGCCCACCGTTGGTTAACACTTCGTAGTCCGCTTGTTTTGTGCCCGCATGAACTACGAGAGCGTTTGTTACGTCAGCTAACCCCTGAATGGATTTACCTTTTTCATAACTGCCAGGGTATCCATCGGATACCATAACTACAGTGGTAGCATAAGCATCATTTATTTTTAATGAATAATTAGAAAGCTTGCCATCGGCCGCTTTTACTAACAGTTCTATCAAATCATTCTGAATGCGCGGTATTACCACCTGCGTTTCAGGATCTCCCATTCTTACGTTATACTCTATCACATAAGGATCGCCATTTACATTCATCAGGCCAATAAAAATAAAGCCCCTGTAATCAATACCCTCGCTTTGAAGCCCTTTAACGGTCGGTTCTATAATTTTCTTATTCACTTTCTCCATAAAATCAGCGTCCGCAAATTTCACAGGTGATACCGCGCCCATACCCCCGGTATTAGGTCCGGTATCATTTTCTCCAATACGTTTATAATCCTTCGCTTCGGGTAACGTGACGTAGTTCTTGCCATCACAAAGCACAAAAACCGAAAGCTCTATTCCATCTAAAAACTCTTCTATTAACACCTTAGCACTCGCTTCGCCAAACTGCTTTTGCAAAAGCATTGATTTTAGTGCATTTTGAGCTTCCTCTAGATTTTGCGCAATAATAACACCTTTGCCAGCGGCTAGTCCATCGGCTTTTAACACGATTGGCATGTTGCGGTCACGTAAATAATCAAGCCCTTCATTCACCGTTTCACTGGTGAAAGTTTTAGCAGTAGCTGTTGGTATGTTATATTTTTCCATGAACGCTTTGGAAAAGTCTTTACTTCCTTCAAGTTGCGCTCCGTCTTTTCCCGGGCCTACAAAAGCAACATTTTTTAGGTTATCATCGGCCTCAAAGAAATCACGTATACCGTTAACCAGAGGGTCTTCCGGCCCAACTACTACCAACTCTACATCATTTGCTAACACAAACTGACCCAGAGCATCAAAATCATTGGGGCTGATCTCCACATTTTCGGCAATAAGCTCTGTTCCTGCATTACCAGGTGCCACAAAAAGCCTTTCGCAGTGTAAACTTTGGCTCATTTTCCAGGCCAGCGTATATTCCCTGCCACCGCTGCCAATAACCAGAATGTTCATAATAAATCAATTGTGAGTTGCTAAGATATCGTTTATCCGCCGAAAGAATACTGGGTAATTACCAAATATCAGTTGGCATATTCTGACATGAATTTTATGCGCATTAAGCGGATCTCCTCTTCTGAATAGTCAGCGTTATCTTCGTCACTTAGAGCTTCTGAAATACTGTCCGTTTCGGC
>JBCCSU010000413.1:0-2776 GCA_039199635.1 Bacteroidota bacterium
TACTTCCTCTCTCTTATGGTCGAAATCAATAGAGGAAACTCCCCAGTTCTCATCTAGCTCTAATAGGATTTTATAATGATCTGATCATTCCAAAAGTTTTTATGCAAAGATCGCAAACCCACACTAAACTCAGTAGAACCGCTTAAAATGTTCCAATTCTTCCGATAGTTTTGCTGCTGCCCCATATAAACACACTTTTCCTTGCCAGAAGGGGTTGTCATGAAACTCAGAGTGGTGCAACTAGGTAAATGATACTTTGGGATCTCCACTTGGCCATATATACTGTTTAATTGTTTTTTCCTGCTGTCTCTCTTTACGCCAACTACTTCTTGCAATACTTCCCGGCTGGTTTGCTCAACAAACTTCATATAACCCTCTTCAAAAGCATGCGCATCTCGCTGACCCTCCTGGGACGCCTCCCATTATCAGAAACGTTCAGGAAACGTTCAGAAAAAATGGCTATAGCTTCTCGCTTCTTACTCGATTTTGATTCCATAGTCTTTTTTTAAAGTTCATCATTGATTACAGCTTTACAAAATTGTCGTATATACGGTGACCGACTAGGGGTTTTAAGAGAAAAAGTGGGTGCGCGTAGAATTTGAATTATTCTAAGATGAGTTTTTTAGTGCTCATGGATGGCGGTCTTCTTTTTTATGGCCTGGGGTGCCTTTGGGAGTCCATTCGCTTTATGGGTCGTTTTTGAGGTCCGTAGGTCATTTTTTCCATCACTCAGGTAAGGATCCAAGCCTTTAAGGCCATGTTTTTATGGCTGCAAGGTGGCAAGGAAGTCTCTTTTTCTTCCAATAAGACACGCGGGTCATTGCGCCAAGTCCCGTCCAAACGTAAAATCAGTAACATATCCGATCACCTTTTGGGAAGGCAGAACCTGATGGATGATTTTTTAATGCATCTAATCTACCCGTCAATTGAAAAACGGTCTCAACAGCTCCACAAACACCCGGTTGATGAAGAGGTTGCCGCTTACTTTTGAAAAAACCTCTGAAACACTGACTTTTTTAATCGATCTTTAAGAAACTTCTCGGAGCACCGCCAGATGTCAATTTAAACTGTTGCTGAACAGTACCCGTGGCCATATCCATGGCATAATATCCATTGAAGCTTGACGAAATCACTGGAAATAATAGTTGGTTATTCATTTCCATCACCATAAATACACCAAAGCCGATAAATGATGGAATATCTGAGATTAAGGATCCCGTTTTATTCTCAAGGTCTAACTCATAATATTGCCATATAGGCTCAGAGAATATTCCAGTAGTAGTAGAAGGGGTTTCCGTTTGCAAACAAGTGTAGGCTTTGCCATTCGATGCAATGGTTAGGCCTCGCATAATGCTTGGTTGAGGAGGCAAGGTATTACTAATGTCCCACTCGTAAGTGAGGTCAAAGTCAGTTTCGCCGGATTTAATTCGTAAAATCTTGGATAGCCTTTGAGTAGCTCCGGATAAATCTCCCAATGCTTGCATATATAAGTCGCCATTGGCATCTGTAGCAAACGGAAGTGTTCTAAACCACAACCCGCCCAGGTATAGTGCTTCCGGATAGATCCGAGTAGCTTCCAATTGATCCGTTGCAATATCAACTACAGCCAGATACACGGAATCTGCTGAAACCCCGGTTAAAGAGAACGAAGAAAAACCTGCAAACAGTTTCCCATCTCTTTCAATCATAAAGTTAATCACCTCTATTACGCCACCTTGTGAGGCGCCAGATAGATCAACTTCACCTGTTCTTTGCATCGTTTCGGGGTTAAAAATTTGAATATTGAATGCGTCAAAATCTGCATAATAGCCTTTAGTATCGCTGACCACTACTGCTTTTAAACGATCTCCGCCATCAATGAATCCAACTTCTGAGATATTTCCATTTTCATCAATAACATATTTTAACAAACCATTATTACCATCTTTATCTCTGGCGAAAAACGTGTTCTTAAATTGAATCCCGCCTTGTGATGAAGCCAGACTAATGACATTTGACTGACTCACTATGTCCAAATCTCCGGCAGGTAATTCATTGAATGCAGTTAAGAAGCCATCGGTAGAGGTGGCATTTTGGGTAAATAATATATAAGGATATTCAGAAGAATCTTCTTCTTCAATTTGTACATCATCATTATCACAGCTTACTATTATAAGAAGCAATAAGTACCGCATTGAAATTAAATTTCCCTTTTTCATTTTACTATGTTTAAAAATTTATTTGAATGAATAATTGATTTTGATGTGCCATGTCCGTCCGGGTTTTTGCACTCTGAAATTATCATAGGCCAACCGGTCTGTTACATTATTTGCTTCTAATGCTATGGTCACAGCATCTTTCATCATTGAACCGGATAAGCCCACCCTCACGATATTTTGGGTGGGGATTTTAAAGGCGTTATCTATGTTGCCACCAGGATTAAAGAATAGGAAATACCGGTGCACATACTGCTGATAGCCGTAAATGTTTAGGCCAAGTTTATCATCAAGAATAGGTGGAAATTTATACTTCAACCCTGAGTTGAAGAAAAAGTAGGGAATGTTGGGCATCCGCTCACCCTCTTGGTACGTTTCTGTGAAATCCCTCGCCGTAAGTAATCTTAAATCTTGGTAGGTGGAATTAAAGAGCAGGTTAAGGTTTTTTATTACTTCCCACTCCAAATCTAATTCTGCTCCTCTTGAGATGGAATTACCGCCATTTACATATTGAGAAGTAACGAAGGTTTGTTTTAAGAAAATAACGTTAAAAAGTCGCCTTAAAAATAAATTGAGCTCTA
>JBCCSU010000414.1:0-2694 GCA_039199635.1 Bacteroidota bacterium
AGAACCCTGAGTGGAAACCTCTTCCCAATGATCTCGCCATTCGTCTCGTTGTAATCGTGGATTGATATCATAAATAGTCAGAGACAATAGCTCTTTTTGACTGTAGCCTAACCCTTTACAAAAGGCCGTATTGGCATATTCTATATTTCCTTTTTTAGTCATCCACATGACTTCATACGGTAAATTATCAACCAGCCAGTTCTTGGTTTGGATTACGAGTTTGTCGTCACTCATTGGAAGTTTGGTTTGGTAAAAGTGATCTATAATTTCTCAAATATGAGAAATTACTAAATAAATAGAAAGTAGTATTACTTAATTAATGATTTAAATAATTGAAAATCAATGACTTATGATTTTGGCACAGAAATAGTCATTGTGGAATTTAAAAAGTAAACAATGAAACGTAATCAATTTCTCAAATCAGTTTTCACCGGGCTTGCCGGTTTCGGTGCGTTCACTGGTTTTGCCCAACTTCTCATTTCAGAAAGCGGAGGGTTGGTGAGAAAGACTAAACAATTAAACAACAAAATAAAAGGAGGAAAAATGAAAACTATTCTTCACAAGGCAGATACACGTGGAGTGGCTAACCACGGATGGTTACAATCCAAACACACTTTCAGTTTTGCTAATTACTATGACGCGAGTCGAATGAACTTCGGAATGCTAAGAGTACTTAACGATGATACAGTTTCTGAAGCTCAGGGCTTTGGCACTCATCCTCATCAGGATATGGAAATCATTTCTATCCCTTTAGAAGGTGATCTTGAGCATAAGGATAGTATGGAGACAACTGCAGTCATAAAACAAGGAGATATACAGGTTATGAGTGCAGGTACGGGAATCATGCATAGTGAATACAACGCCAATAAGGACAAGCCAGTAAAATTTCTTCAGATCTGGGTGTTTCCCGATAAGAAAGGTGTAGAACCCAGGTACGATCAGATTACTATGAAATTGGAAGATAGAAAAAATAGGCTACAGCAGGTACTATCTCCAAATGCTGATGACGATGGAGTATGGATTCATCAAAATGCCTGGTTTAACATGACGTCATTAGACAAGGATAAAACCGTCTCATACGAATTACATGATCCGAAAAATAACGGTGTTTATGCTTTTTTGCTAAAGGGAAGTGCCACTATTAATGAACAATCGCTGGAAACCAGAGATGGTTTTGGAGTATGGAACATTAATTCCCTAGATATCACGGCAGACAGCAACACAGAGATACTTCTTATGGAAATACCTATGTCTTAAACCTAACATTTACTAAACGAAATACTAGTCTGAATTAAAACAAATTTAAAATCATGAAAAAATTGAATTTATTAGTCTTCGCCCTTTTGGCAAGTGTAGTTTCCTACGCTCAATGGACCCAGTATAATCCTAATCCGGTGAATAATCCTGCCCACGCTGCCGAACAAATACTACATCCCGGCAACCATGCACTCATACTTATTGATCACGAGAGTCAGATGGCTTTTGGCGTTGAATCACAACCCATAGAGGAGCTTCGCAACAATGCCGGAATAATTGCAGGGGCTTCTAAGTTATTTAATGTACCTACCATCGTTACAACTGTCGCTGAAAAGTCTTTCTCCGGCCCCGTATTTCCTGAAATCAAAGAATATTACCCAGATGATACAAAATACATTGACAGAACTACTATGAACTCTTGGGAAGACGAGAATTTTTTAGAAGCCGTGAAAGCTACGGGTAAGAAAAAGCTTGTCATGGCCGGGCTCTGGACAGAGGTATGTATAACCTTAGCAGCGTTATCCGCCTTAGAGGATGATTACGAGGTGTATGTAATTTCTGACGCTTCAGGAGGGGTTTCCCAAGAGGCTCATGATATGGCCATGGCCCGTATGATTCAAGCTGGCGTTATCCCCATGACTTCGATGCAATATCTGTTAGAGATTTACCGTGACTGGGCACGATCTGATCAATATGTTGAGGTTAATAATTTGGCCATAAAACATGGTGGTGCATACGGTTTGGGTATTGATTATATCAAGACTATGCAGAAATGGGCTAAGGAAGCGGAATCAGGTAAGTAATATAAGAGACGGATTATCGAGCCTACTTTTTTTAATAACCGTAATCTGGCTCTATTCAATAGATTTTTGAGCTTGTGTACCCATAAGTGATGGAATTATAGCTTGAGACGCCCTAAATAATGAACCAACTAAATCACTGACTGATGAAAAATTTTGATCCAAAAAGACGAGAATTTCTGAAGGGCTCACTAGCGATAGGAGCCACTGGTTTGGCCTTGTCTTCACCTTTGGGAAGTTTATTGGCACAACAACCTGGTAAGGCTGATATGGTAGTGCGGAACGCCAAGGTGTCTACCGTTGACCCAAACCTTCCCTCTGCTGAAGCCTTTGCTATTAAAGACGGGATTTACTATAGAGTGGGTTCTAACAACGCTGTGGCCGACTTGGTCGGGTCAGATACCAAGGTAATTGATGCTAAAGGTCACAGAGTGATCCCTGGACTCCATGACTCACATACCCATGGCATCCGTGAAGGTCTGCATTATGCCATGGAACTGCGTTGGGATTGGGTAGATTCTGTAGAAGAAGCACTGGCTATGCTTGCCGAGGAGGTAAAGCATACACCTAAAGGCCAGTGGATAAGGGTAGTGGGCGGTTTCTCTTGGGAGCAATTCCGGGAAAAACGAATGCCTAC
>JBCCSU010000415.1:0-2676 GCA_039199635.1 Bacteroidota bacterium
CTTAGTAGGAGCTGAACGTTCTGGAACAACTCTCCTGCGTCTCATGCTCAACTATCACCCTAAGATTACCTGGTGTAATGAGTTTGAATATGCTGTTGACCGTATGGATAACGGAGATTGGCCTGAACTAGATAGCTATTACACCTGGCTAGAAACTCATCGGATTTTTCAGGATAGCCGATTTGCCATTGATACTAATCTTACTTATCCTGAATTGGTTAATAGTTTTTTGTGTCAAAGGCTGGTGCGGGATGACAAGCCAATTATCGGTGCAACAGTTCACCGTCATTTTGATCGGCTTCTTAAAATTTGGCCTGATGCTCGCTTTATTCATATTGTTAGAGATGGTAGAGACGTAGCTCGTTCCTGTATTGGCATGGGCTGGGCGGGTAATGTCTGGCATGGTGTTGAGGAATGGATAAGAGTTGAGAAACTTTGGGAAGAGTTTAGTCACAATATTCCCGCTGATCGAAAACTAGAAATTGCTTACGAAGATCTAATCGTAAATTATGTTGATACGCTTAAAAAAATATGTAGCTTTATCGGTGTTGATTATGATCCCGCGATGCTGGATTATGTAAATTCCTCAGATTATGCTTTACCAGAGCCAAAGCTAATTCATCAGTGGAAAAAGAAGCAATCTGATCGAGAGATTCAGCTGCTTGAAAACAGAATTGGTAGTATGTTAGCTGAGCGAGGCTATAGTCTTAGTGGCTTAGCACCTATCAATGTGACTGCAATTGATAAGTTGTTTTTGAAAATTCATAGCTGGTGGGGTAAGCTGCAATTCCGAAGTAATCGCTTAGGTCCCGGTTTAGTCCTTTCATATTTCTTGGCGCGTAAATTGGGTATCACCTCTTGGGAAAAACGATCTTTGCTGAAAATAAATGACGTTCAGCGAAAGTACCTAAGAAAATCGACCTGATCTGACTTTTACTTATTTTTCGATTAGTCTTCTCGCCAATGTAAATATCAATCAGTATCTTGATCAGAAGATACTCAGCGATCTGAGGCAACACCCAGCATCTAAGGTGTTTTTGTTGTGGGAGTTTATTAGTAGCGTATTTTTTAATTGTCTGCCTATATCAACTCTTTTATATCTGCCGATTGGATCTTAACCTTGGATGAATATGGTTGTAATTATGAAAAACCCTCCTAATTTTTTTGTTATTGGCGCAATGAAGTGTGCAACTAGCTCACTTCACGAGCAGTTGGCGCTGCAGCCAGGTATTTTTATGACTGAGCTGAAAGAGCCTAACTTTTTTAGTGATGATGAACAATATGGGAAAGGTATTGAGTGGTATGAATCACTCTTTAAACCTGAGAAAACTGATGTCCTGTATGGAGAATCTAGTACGCACTATAC
Organism: Bacteroidota bacterium; assembly: GCA_039199635.1. GTDB lineage: Bacteria > Bacteroidota > Bacteroidia > Cytophagales > Cyclobacteriaceae > Fulvivirga. Next base: position 1,367 of record JBCCSU010000415.1, read on the forward strand.
TAAACTTCCTACTTATCCTAAGACGCTCGAACGTATTCAACAGCATATTCCAGATAGTGCGAACTTAAAGTTTATCTATGTGATGCGCCATCCTATTGATAGGCTGGTTTCCCAGTATATTCATGAGTGGAGTCAGAGGAACATTCCCTCGAAAACTGACATCAACGTAGCCATTCATGAGTATCCTGAACTAATTGATTACAGTAAGTACAGTATGCAGCTCCAACCCTACTTTGATAGGTTTGGTAAAAGTAAAGTTATGCCAGTGTTTTTTGAACGGCTCATTAGTAATCCCCAACTAGAGTTAGAGCGTATTTGCACGTTTCTAAACTATACACAAAAACCTGTTTGGGCTCACGATGTAGAAGCTCAAAATGTCTCTAGTGCACGGATGCGTAAATCTGAATGGCGTGATTTTCTGGTAGAAGCACCCATATTGAGCACCGTTCGTAAAACATTGGTTCCTCAATCTTTTCGGGATGGTATTAAAAAAATGTGGACCTTATCAAAGAGGCCCCAGCTGTCTGATGAAAGCTTCGATTATTTACAAGAGATATTTGATCAAGATTTAAGGGTCTTGGGTACTTGGTTAGGTTGTGACGGTCTCTCCTGTGAAAATTTTAAGGAGACGATTAAAAATCAGGGGATGGATCGTGAATTGATTCACTTTGGCTAGATACAGCAGCCTATTAGCTAGCAGATTGCATCACGCACAGGTCATGTTGTGCTAAGGCTTTAGCCATTTACTGATAAAGTGAGCCACGGCGAAAATATAAGTTTCTGATTGCTTGCGAATAAGTGAGGCTTAAACTAAGCCTCACTTATTCGCCTTATTTGTATCAAATCAGTTAGAAAATTCAACTCTTTTATCTCCTGTAGATAGAAGCATCTTTCTTTTTGTAGAAGATACTTTCGTGTATAGAAAATATGGTTCTTACTACAAAAGATCCTATCGTTACTAACAACAGGACCTTAAATAAAGTTGTACTTTCGATTTATCTAGCGTAGCGAATAGTCCTTTTTTGAAGATGCTTTATCAGGAGTCATTTCCTTCATAATGTCAGACATAAATTTGACATAGTACTCACTGGTGTGGCGAGCTAGGAAATAGTCATAAGCCTTTTGTGCGAGCGCTGATGCTTTTTCAGGGTTAGAGAGGAGTTCTTGGATAGCTGTACGCATGCCCAAGATATCCCCTGGCTCTGTTCCGATAACTAGTCCCTTGTCAACTAGATCTTTAGCAAGACCCACATTTTTGGTGATGATAACGGGCCGGCAACAAGCCATAGCCTCCATTAGTACCGTCAAAC
>JBCCSU010000416.1:0-2581 GCA_039199635.1 Bacteroidota bacterium
TACAAACATGGGGCAGCCAGTCTTTTCAATTAGGTAAAGCCCTAAAAACTAACTATAGTAACTATTTTGAACATATAGTTACTTCATCATTTCCATCAGAAGTAATTCTCGCATTAGATGACAAGAAATTTACCATCAGAGGTAGTTATGCAGACGAACAAGCTCCCGAGTTTTTTGGATTACAGATGCTAGAAGGTGTTAGAAGTGATTTTGACAATGCGACTACAATTTTAATATCAGCGTCAACTGCCAAAAAGTTCTTTGGAGATGAAAAAGCACTTGGTGAAATCTTGAAAATTGATAATAATCGTGAACTGAGAGTAACAGGTGTTTATGAAGATACTCCCTCCACAGATAGTTTTGACGGAGAACTCAACTTTATTGCCCCTTTAGACATTCTTACTGGAGGTGGTACAGATCTGTATAGTGGGGGTGGTACTTATATGGGTTGGGGAAATAACTGGTTACAGGTTTTCGTCACTCTTGATGATAATGTAACGGTGGAACAGGCATCGGCCGCTATCAAAGAGGTAAAAGCAAAAAATATCGATCCGGATGATTTTGGGGCAAAGTTTAGCCCTGAGCTATTTGTATATCCACTTTCTAAATGGCGTCTTTATTCAGATTTCCAAAATGGTGAAAATGTTGGAGGTCGAATAGACTATGTATGGCAGTTTGGAACGATTGGAGCATTTGCTCTTATACTGGCTTGCATTAATTTTATGAATCTGAGTACGGCAAGATCACAAAAAAGAGCAAAAGAAATAGGGGTAAGAAAAGTAATCGGATCAAAAAGAGCTCAGCTCACTGGACAGTTTTTTACAGAATCCTTACTCGTGGTTTCTTTGTCTGCCACACTCGGTGTACTTCTTACCTATTTTAATCTTACATGGTTTAACTCGCTCGCTGAAAAAACGATAGTCATGCCCTGGTCAAATACTATATTTTGGGGCATGCTCGGCACAGGTATTTTGATGATTACGTTCATATCTAGCAGCTATCCAGCACTATTTCTTTCTGGGTTTAAACCTATTAAAGCGCTAAAAGGCACATTTAAATTGGGTAAAAATGCTGCCTTACCTCGAAAAATATTAGTAGTGGTTCAGTTCACTATCTCCATCACACTCATTATTGGAACAACGGTAGTTTATCAGCAAATCCAACATGCTAAAAACAGACCTATTGGCTACAGTAAGGACGGACTTATTAATATTCCAATTAAAACTAAAGAAGTAAGGGAAAACTTCGAACTACTCAGAAATGAAGTCAAAAAGAGCAATTCCATTTTGGAAATATCAGCTTCAGAAACCTCTGTTGTTAATATATGGCCTTCCGATGGTGGATACGAGTGGGAAGGTAAAGACCCTAATATGGAACCCCATATTTATCGAGGTGCGGTGAGTCATGATTTTGGTAAAACAGTGGGGTGGAATATAATTGACGGGCGCGATTTTTCACAGGATATTATTTCAGATTCTTCGGCCATGATTCTCAACCAAGCTGCTGTAGATTATATGGGTTTAGAAAATCCAGTCGGCCAACTCATTACTTTTTATGGCACTGAATTCAAAGTAATAGGTATTGCGGAAAATATGCTTTCTCAATCAGCCTACACCCCCACCAATCAAACGGCTTTCATCATTTCTCCTGAGAGGCGACTTCATATAATACACGCTAGAATAAATCCTGAAGTGAGCATTTCTACGGCTATTCAGCAGTTAGAAACTGCCTTTAAAAAAATTAATGCAAGTACGCCTTTTGAATTTGAATTTGCAGATGATGAGTTTGCAGAGAAATATTCATTTGAAGTTCATTTAGGTAAGTTAGTAGGTGTCTTTACTGTCTTCGCAATAGTTATTAGTTGTTTAGGTCTTTTTGGGTTGGCGTCATTCATGGCAGAACAAAAAGCAAAAGAAATAGGCATCCGAAAAGTAATTGGAGCTTCTGTTTTCAGTTTATGGAAAATGCTCTCCAAAGACTTTGTGTTACTGGTTTTCATAGCAGCCGTCATAGCCGTACCACTGGGTTATTATGCTATGGATAATTGGCTTCAAGATTATGAATATAGAACTGAGATAAGCTGGTGGATTTTTGGTCTCGCAGGTTTAGGAGCTTTAATTATCACCCTCTCTACTGTAAGCTATCAGTCTATCAAAGCAGCACGCATGAATCCTGTAGAAAGCTTAAAATCAGAATAGAATGACAGACGCAAGGAACATGTTTTATGGGGCCAGCCCTGTCATCTTTGAAAAAGCCAAAATACTACGATTGGGCATGACAAAGCACGAAAAAATGCTCTGGGAAGAATTAAAATCGAATAAAATATCTGGACTAAGGTTTAAAGCTCAACACCCGATAGATACTTTAATAGCAGACTTCTATTGCCACAAAATAAAGCTTGTAATAGAAATTGACGGGGACAGCCATAACTCCTTAGAACAAATGAGTTACGACGAAAATAGAGCGTATATGATGAATGAATTTGGAATACGTGTTATAAGGTTTAGCAATAATGAAATTGAAAATAATATCTCTCTAGTACTGAGATCGATAAAGAAAAGTTGTCATGACCTGCTTAACA
>JBCCSU010000417.1:0-2570 GCA_039199635.1 Bacteroidota bacterium
CGATAATTTTTCTAAGTCCTTCCTGAATGGCTTCATATTTTTTGTCCCCCCAGAGTTTTCTGTTCTTAGCAGACTTTATTTGAGGAAAAGCGTCCATAAACACGCCATCCGTAGATCCATCTACTACGGCCTTTCGAGCCACTTCTGTCCACCATGCACGCACTTCAGGGTTAGAGAGGTCATACCGTTTGATTCTGCCATTCTTAAGATCTAAACTTCCATCCTGAATTCTGAGCCACCATTCTGGATTTAGCTCATACTCCCGGTGCGCCTCAAACAAGGGGTAATCCAAAAAGGTATTCCAGTAAAAAATAACTTTCATATCCGGATTATACTTTTTTAACTGTTGAGCTTCTTGTTCTATTCCCTCTTCCGTATAATCAAATTGTTTATAGGCGTGCCCTTTTTCAAGACAAATGAAATTAGACTTTGATGCTACGAATCTGGCCTCCTCCGGTGTCATCAACGCAGATCTTTTACCAAAATGAAAAGCCACGGGGACGGTTTCCCAACTAAAAGTCGGATAGTGCGCTGAACGATCTTTTGGTCTATTCTGAGCGTTGGTATAAAAATTGACCATTACAAGCACAGATAATAAGAAAACCATCTTTGTATCAAATCGTGTCATAGTTGGAGTAATATCTAGAAATTCTGTAAAAAACTTAAATACTTTTAACTCTTATCAACAGCATCCGCACCAATTAACCTTTCAATCTTTATTACTAATCACTACAGAGAAATAGAGCACTAAGTAGATAAACGTACAGAATTTAGATTGCACAAAATGAACTTTCAGGTACATTAGTAGGAAATTGGTGTGCACAATTGTGACCACTTGTTTCTGCAATTGATCGACCGCGGTTCTAGCAGACTTAAAAAAGTATTCTGATTTTTGTAATGTTCCTGAAATTTTAAATGATTTGTTTCAATTTGACTGATCAAATATCGCTTGTAAAATGTATACAATTGATCTCCTAGTTTTAAGACGCAAAGTGAAAAACTTCGGATTTATCTTTCTAGTCTATGTTTTATCGGTTAATAGCCAAAGCTGCCAGCAAGAAACTGATACATCCAGGGTTGGTGCTGAGCAATCGAAGGTCAATATCCTCTTTATATTTGCTGACGACTGGGGATGGGGAGATCTGAGTGCGCATGGACACCCCTATATTAAAACCCCAAACATTGATCGACTGATCAACGAAGGGACTGATTTTCAACGTTTTACAGTAGCAAGTGGTGTTTGCTCGCCTAGTAGAGCGGCGGTTATGACGGGCCAATTTCCGGCCAGGTACAATATAGACGGTCATTTTGCCTGGGTTTCTCAAAACCAGAGAAGAAATATGCCGGACTGGTTAGATCCTGAGACTACCCTACTGCCCAGGCTTCTGCAACAAACCGGGTATGCTACCGCTCATTTTGGAAAATGGCACCTTTCAAACAATATGGTAGTGGATTCACCATCACCTAAAAAATATGGGTACGATACTTATGGTTGCTTCAATTGCTCTGGGGAGCAGATGCCCTTTTATAAGGACTCAGAAAATGCAATCGCATTTATAGAAAACGCTCGAAAAGATAATAAACCGTTTTTTATTAATATGTGGGTGCATGAACCGCACACACCGCATCATGTGGTTCCCAAGTATCAGTGGAGTTTTAAAGAACTGGAAGAAGCTGACAATATATATGCGTCTGTATTATCTCATGCAGACGAACGCATAGGTGAAGTATTAGATGCATTGGATAGGTTAGATTTAACGGATAATACACTGGTGATCTTTTCTTCCGATAATGGCCCTGCTCGATCCGTGACCGTGGGTAAATTGAAAACCTACCTTGATACAGCCACTGGAGTTGGTTATAACATTGAAGGCTCCAAAGGAATTACCGGAGGCAGAAAAGCTTATAAAGCCGCGCTTTTTGAAGGCGGTATTGGAGTTCCATTCATCGCGAGATGGCCTGGAAAAGTTAAATCAGGAGCTATCGATACAGTTTCGCTAATCTCCGCTGTGGATCTACTTCCCACATTCTGTGAAGTAGCAGGTGTCGGATTACCAAAACACTATAAGCCGGATGGAATCAGCCAGGTAGCTACATTGAAAGGAGTGCCTTATCCCACACGAACCAAGCCTCTCTTCTGGAAAATGGGTGCAATATGGCCACCAAGGGAAAGTAGTCCTGACCACTGGGTTTCCTATGCTATTGTAGATGGCAAGTGGAAATTGGTTTGTAATAATGACCTCAGCTACTATGAACTCTATAACATAGCAGCAGATGTTTATGAGAAAAATGACTTGAAAGCAAGTAATACCGACGTGGTAGCCAATTTAATTGATCAAATAAAAGAATGGCGTGAAAACCTCGTTGGGAAACCTAGTGACAGACTTTTTTCAGAAGAAAGACAGAGTTTAGCGGACGTTAAGTAAGCTATAATTAAGATTACAAACGGCTAGGTCAGAATTAACATGAAAGTGATAGTTGATTAAACTGTAATTACAATAAGTACTCTTTAAACTTAAGGAACATTTGTTTAGGCCTGTGAATTTTTCTCAAAGTTTAATCTATATCCC
>JBCCSU010000418.1:0-2560 GCA_039199635.1 Bacteroidota bacterium
ATTTCCCGATCAATAGCCGAAGCCTTATTTAAGACGCCTGCCAACGCTATCGGAAAGGTAATTGAATGGGATAAAGGTCGGTTTAACGGTGAATATACGATCACATCTGTATTTGAAGATGTATCTCCCCTCTCCACCATTCAGTTCGACGCCTTGTTCCATTTTGATCTGTTCATGGACAAATATCCACATAATAGAGAATGGCAAAATTCCGACCCTAGCACGTTTGTGGTGCTCAAAGAAGGAACGGATAGTAATTCATTCAATGACAAAATCAGCCAATATCGACAGGAGAAAGGTGTAAAACAGGAAGGTTCCCTATCTATCCATCGGTTTGGTGACCTCTATCTCTATGGAAATTTCGAAAATGGTCAACAAACAGGCGGTAGGATTACCTATGTGAAGTTGTTTTCAATAGTAGGCTTATTGATATTAATTGTCGCCTCCATCAACTATGCTAACCTGTCGACCGCGTTGGCGGTAAAAAAAGCAAAAGCCGTAGGCATAAAAAAAATCATAGGCGCCAATAGAAGAAGTATTGCTTCACAGTTTCTGATCGAAACTATACTTACCTCTACATTATCACTGCTTATTGCCCTGGGATTGGTGTACCTTCTTATTCCGGAATTTAACCAGATCACCAATAAGTCCATTTCCATCGTTTTTACCCATGAATTGGTTCTTGGTATAGCGGCTATCTGGATGGGTACCATTGTACTGTCCGGAAGCTACCCGGCCTTATACCTCTCAGGGCAGAAAGTATTGAACATGATCCGAGGTTCTTTTTATCGTGGTGGACGTGAGCTACTAACCAGACGTGCGCTTGTTGTATTTCAATTTACAATAACCTGCTGGCTCATGGTCTTTGTAGTAGTCGTTAACCGGCAGATGGATTATGTTCAAAACAAGGAACTGGGTTACCAGAAAAATAACATAATATACTTCGACAACATTGATAAACTTCAAAATGGAGAGGATGACATCTCATACTATACGGCCTTCAAAAATGAGCTTAGCCAGGTTCCGGGTGTTCTGGGTAGTGCCACCTACCACCACGACATGATGGGTGAACACGGAGGAACTACTGGTATAAAGTGGCCTGGTAAAGATCCGTCAAATCCGATATTCTTTAGTTCACTAGAGGTAGACCCTAACTACCTGGAAGTACTGGAGCTAGAGTTCATTGCCGGTGAAAACTTTAAGGAACAACCCTCGAGCTACCAAGACAAGGTCATTTTAAACGAAAAGGCCATTCTTGCTATGGGTTTATCAAACCCTATTGGCGAGATTATTGAGGTTTGGGGAAAACCTAAAATTATCGTTGGAGTAGTTAAGGACTTCCACTATGAATCCCTGTATAAAGATGTACGCCCCGTGTTTTTTATTCCATACCCGTTTTACGATAATACCCTGATCAAGCTCAAATCGGAAAATATTCGAATGACCATTTCGGAAGTTGAAAAAGTTTACAAAAAGTTCAACCCTGATGCCCCCTTTGAATTTGACTTCTGGGACAATAAATACAATAGTCTTTATGAAGCCGAACAACGAGTGGCAAGTCTTAGCAAAATATTCACGGTATTGACCATAACCATTTCGTGTCTTGGGCTGCTGGCCCTGGTCTCGTTCAGCAGTGAACAAAGACGGAAAGAAATAGGTATCCGTAAAATATTGGGTTCCTCAGTGCTACGAATAGTAACGCTACTGTCAGTCGACTTTACCAAGATGGTACTTGCCGCTATCTTTCTGGCCCTACCTATTAGCTATTTTGTAGCTAATGAATGGTTATCCTCGTTTGCCTACAGGATCGACCTTACCTGGTGGTGGTTTGTGCTTTCCAGCTTGTTAGCCTTGTTAATTGCCTGGTTGACCGTTGGGGTTCAAACGCTAAAAGCCGCCAATATCAACCCGGTTGAATGTATTAGAGATGAGTAAACTGTCTTAATCTGGATTTACAAGATTTGCTTTAAGGATGAACAAGATGAAATATAAGATGCCCCTAAATCCCCTAAAGGGGACTTTTCCGCACCCCTTTAGGGGCTGGGGGTTTAATTTTGAATTTTGGTTTTCAAAATCATGAAACCCATCCCTCCGCATATTGCCCTAAAATTCCTGCGCTGGTTCTGCCGAGAGGATTACCTCGATGAAGTAGAAGGGGATCTGCTGGAAATCTACGAAAGGCAGGCATCCGAAAACAGAAAGAAAGCCAAGCGAATGCTTTGGTGGAATATTTTAAAGCATCTCAGGCGCGACTATTTCAAAACTATACACACACGTCAAAACTCAATAACCATGTTCAATTATAACTTCAAATTGGCCATCCGAAGTTTTCAACGGCATCGTTCGCAATTCGCCATTAATCTCATAGGTCTTACGACAGGACTTACATGCGCGTTCTTTATCTATTTGTGGGTACAGGATGAGTATTCGATAGATAAGTTTCATGAGAATGACGATCAGTTGTATCAGGTCATGAAGATGGAAGTGTACAATAATGAGAAGACCATATCTCCGGCTACTCCCGGATTACTGGGAGAGTCGCTACAAGCTGACTTTCCCG
>JBCCSU010000419.1:0-2559 GCA_039199635.1 Bacteroidota bacterium
ATCAAAGTAAAAACCAACTATTTCTACTACTGCACTAGTATCTCTCATAAGCTAGTATAGCGGTGGATTAGACATTTTTTCAGGCATATCTATTCTCCATTTATTTGTTTTGGTAATATCTCTTTACGGTTTCAAATGCTTTTTTCCTTTCGCTTTTTTCAGAGATCAGCCCTTTTCTATTATATCCATCCTGTATCTCAGGCAGCACACGTCTGGGCGATCTAAAGTCAAAGAGCAGCCAGGGTACTGTCCCTGCCAGAAATTCGATTTTATTCAGCATTTTAAAATCTTCTTCTATCACTCTTTCCTGGAACTCTTCGGTCCATCGATCACGCTCACTGCCGTGAAATCCGGCCTTAGCCCCAGCACCAAATTCACTCATTATCAAAGGCTTGTTAAACCTTGACTTAATCGTCATAGCAGAACAACCTCCTTCCGGGTTGTCAAAATACCAGCCACAGTAAATATTGTTGGCCATTACATCCAACTGTTCGTTAATGGGATCTTGAAGCCAAAAAACTGCTGGGTTGGTTTCATCCACATGGGTTTCAGTGGCGGCAGTGATAAGCCTGTTAGGGTCCATTTCTCTGGCTTTTTTAATGAGTTCAGAAAGAAAGATATTTCTGTCAGGAATGGGCTGTGTTTCGTTGGCCATACTCCATAAAATAATGGAAGCTCTGTTCTGATCTCTAAGGACCATTTCTTCCAAGGCTAACTTAGCTTTGTCAAGTACATAAGTTTTACCCCAGTCTATACCCCAGTAGACGGGTATTTCACTCCAGATCATCAGGCCTAAACTATCGGCCACATGAAGCATGTGCTCGTTATGTGGGTAATGTGCCAGCCTCACAAAATTGCACCCTAATTCCTTGGCTGCACCCAACATATGTTCCGCATGTTTACGCGAGTGAGCGCGGCCCGCACCTGGAAATTCTTCATGGATAGAGATGCCGTTTAAGAAAACTTTCTTACCATTTACATGGATTTCGGTTCCTTTTACACTAACCGTTCGAAATCCAATATTGTCTTTGACTATTTCTCCGTTAGCGAGGGTTATGAGCACTTCGTATAACTTAGGATTAGCAGAAGACCATAGTATTGGGTTCGCTCTCAAATCCAAAGACACCGTACCGTTTTGAAAGGCAAGTTTCTTTTTGATGTTTAATTCCGGAATTAAAAGTTCTCCTTCAATCGTTTTATTAGGGCCCTGAATATTGATCCATCCTGTTATGTTTTGCGAATTATTCTTATCTAGTTGTATGTGATAGTTAGTTACCGAGGTTGGTAACGTCTCTACGAGATTCACGGAACGGGTGATGCCACCATAGTTAAACCAGTCTGTGAGCGCAGCTGGGATAGCATCACGATGACGCTTGTTATCTACCAGTAAGATAATATCATTTTTATAATCTTTAACCTGATCGGTTACCTCAAAACTAAAGGGGGTAAACCCACCTTCATGCTGGCCTACTCGCTGGCCATTAATAAAAACGATGCACTGATAGTTGACAGCACCAAAATGAACAAAATACCTCTTATTGTCCTTCTTGTCTACATTGAAGTAACGCTGATACCATACGCTACCTTCATAATGGAAAAGTTGATCTGATTGTGTATTCCAATCACCTGGGACATTTATAGTACGACTCGTTTCAAAATTATATTCCAAAAGTTCATACTTGTCACCCGGTTGCCGGTTTTGAAAATAACCTGATGGCCTAATATCTCCCTGATGTCCATAATAACCGCTTTCGTAAGGATCGATAATGTATTTCCACTCTCCATCTAGTGAATAGACTGATTCACGACCCATTACGTTACTTATAAATCGTTTGTTTTGAGCACTTGAAGGGCTAAAAATCAGACAATAACAAGCCATTAGACTTAAAAAAAGTCTTTGAACCATAATCATTAAATTTAGGATAGACCTTAAGGTAGATTGAAAATTCAATCTACCTTAAGGTGAAATACGTGCTATTCGCTACTGTTTAGTGATAGTAAGTGTATATTCTCCTACTCCAGTGCTACGTCCAATAGTAGCACCATCTTGATTACTGAAAGTAATAACTAGCGGACCAGCAGTAGGATCTCCTGAGACCGTGGCCTCACCAATATTACCTCCCAATGTAAGACTGAAAAGAGAAATTGATGATGGCATTCCCGCAATATTATATTGTGTGCCAAAATCACTAATAAGATCATCGTTAATACCAGAAACACTCAATGAACCTCCTGTACCCTCTGTAAAAGTTCCAAAAACCAGGCTCATATTATCATAATAATCATCTGGATTTCCCGGGTCAGGCGTAGAAACTGTCCAAGTTCCCTCAAGTGCCGTTCCAATCTGACTGGAGATGGTAGGCCCAGAATCATCATCATCTCCACATGCTGAAAATGTTAAAACCCCTAACAGGGCAAATGCCACTAAATATATATTTACATTTTTCATATCTATCATATTTTAATTTACTCTACGACTAGTTTTTTTGACGTTCGAAGCTGGTTCCCACTTATTTCAACTAAATACAGCCCTGATTTTAGATCTGGAGTTAATATATC
>JBCCSU010000420.1:0-2483 GCA_039199635.1 Bacteroidota bacterium
AATGATGCTATAAAAAACATCCATACGTAACTCCTAGTAATTGCATATCTTAAATCCATAGTCTAATCTTCTTCATTATTGTAGTCAGACACTCCTAAAGTAGTAATGCTAATGCTTTTCTATTTTCATCAGCATTATCACCAACCAGTCGCTCGCTGGTAGCGAGTGACCATTATTTTTCTTTTTTTGTTTAATGATCGTTCTCATTCAGATCATATTTTATATTCGTCACTTGGCACAGCCGAAGCGACTGGTTAGTGGAAACCACATTTACAACCTGTCAAAAAAACATTCATTTGCTATTTTTCATATCTTCTAAATGCTCAATGCTATAATTAATAATGTAAGCTCAAAAAAATATCACGCAATAGCTTATCTTATTCAACATAGTCAAACAACGTTACTAAAGAACCAACATGTTCAATGAGATTTGAGTCCAGTTCATCATCTCGTACACTATCATGTGGGACTCGATAAAGCTCAACAAGCTCATCAATTTTCAAAAAATATGGGTCACCAGAACCAGATAGACATTTCCCAATAGGTAAAAAACCCTTCTTCAAAGCCACTTTACCGGGGTAATATTCCAAGCTTTCCTCCAGCTGCTCCTCAATATTCATCCACTTTAATTCTACTCCCATTTCAGATAGATCAACGTCTTCAGGCATTGAAAAAGTCTGACCTATAACAGCATGTCTTTTCAATATAGATAGTAATTCTGCCGGATAGCTTGTCCATGAGCTTTCAACTTTAAACAACTCAGCACTATTGATTTTCCTGCCTTTTAGGCTGGTTTTTATATCCTCAATTTTTTTCTCAACTTCAAACAACATCTATTCTAAGCGCTAAGGGACCATCCTTTATGACTGAATTAGACCACCCTGGTTTACTATTTGGTTTTAGTATTCCTAAAGTGGAGTTTTCCTTTATAATCTTGACTTGACAAAGGTCTTTATCGTAATCCCAGTCCACCAAAATCGGAGTATCTTTTGTAAAGGGACTGAACCGAACTGAATCATCAATGTATTCCATCGGATTAAGGAATGGCATAGACTCAACATCATTCCAATTAACACTAGCAGGAGCATTAGATTGATTGTATAACCAAACATCTCCAATAACTTCTTCACCTTTTAATAAGTATGCATAACATACCTGCCCATTATCATCGATAATTAAAGAAAATTCTTCATTATCTGGACAAAAGTATTGCTCGTAAAACTCACTCATTGTAACTAGTTATCGGGTAAATTATTAAATCTTCCATTATCCCACTCTTTTTGCCAGTGTTGTTTTCTCAGTTGATTAAACTTCTTTCTATCAATATTGGATGTTTGCTGGCCTGTGTTACTGTGATTCTTACTAAAGTTACTACCTCCACGGTGATCTGTTCTCGTCATTTCATCAATAGGCCCATTGGATGTCTGATTTCTATGATGTAACTCAATAATATTTCCATCATCCCCAATTGGTGCATTACCTCTCTTATCTGGAGCTGCATTTAATCGGTCATTAGACAATCTATTACCTCCCTGCAAAAGATCATCTGAAGCACCATTCACTTTAGAGACAATACTTAAATTGTCAATTTTATTCAAGCCTCCTAATAAAGTACCTAGCGTAACTTCTCCAAAAAAACCTGGACTACCAACAAAGTCTCCTGCATCACTTAAAATCTCTGATCCAGACGTATTATTCAAATAATCAACAGCTCCTGAAGCAGCGTCTCTAATTGCTTGTAATCCCGCTACTTCATTTTCAATAATATTCACATCTCCAATAGCATAAGCAGCAGTTGTATTGTATAAGCTAATACTATAGTTTGCAACATCTGTGGCAGCATTAGGGATAGCCTTTAAATAATCTAGTGCACCGCCATCATATTGAAACTTATCAAAAGTAGATATGTATTCTAACCCTTCAAGCTCTATTCCATTTATTACTCGATTCTCACTGAACGCATAAGGACTATTATGATAGAAGCTCTCCGTTAATGGATCAATATTAAAGAACCTACCAATATCTGGCATGTGGTTCCTCCATTTAAACTGAACCCATCCCGTCTCTTCATCATATTCCTGATCTTGGAAGGTGTTCATAAAGTTGGTGCTGGAAGCTATGCGCTGATAACTGCTGTACCGCATGCCAAATGGATAGTAAGAATCTGCATTCACCACATTCGTCTTGCCATGATACACTGTAAAATCATCCCAATGGATAGCTACTTCCTCTGCATTTTCATTACTCAGGTAAGCCAAAATGTACCCTTCTTGATCTGCTATGATCTCCGGTAGTGAAATCGTCTCATGTATGCCTACGCCCTCGGCGGCGGTGCTGATCTGCTCAAAGCCCGCCCTTACGTAGTTCATCTCTTTATCAAAGTATAGGTAGTTTAAGAACGCTCTTGGAGCATCAGACGTATACCTTTTCCTGCTGCCCCTAGTCCAAACAACGCTTCATCAAACTCGGTAACTGTTGCGGTA
>JBCCSU010000421.1:0-2426 GCA_039199635.1 Bacteroidota bacterium
CTACTAATATTGCGTAAGTTATTACTCAATAAATAAATTATTCTACATTTGATGAGCTCTGTCCTAAATATTGATAACCCCGAAAGCCTACTCTACCAAAACGACCTATTGAAACTCACCGTCCTGGGCGGCATCAAACTCGAAGGGTTAGACCGAATGCGGGTCACGTTAAAGATTGAGCTAAAAGATACGAACATCCCCGCCATCCGTCACAACCTGGACTTATACAACGACACCCAACTGGAAAAACTCATCCGAAAAACAGCCGAACGGCTAGAGGTCGGCACCTCGGTTATTGCGGCCAGTCTAAACGAACTCACCAACTTGCTAGAGCAATACCGCATCGAAGAACTCGAAAAACAAACCCAGCAAGAAGACAAAAAGAAATTCCTCACCCCCGAAGAGATGCGAGCCGCACAGGCATTTTTAGCACAACCGAACCTTATCGAAAGAACCAATGAAGCTATTGGCAAAGCAGGTGTGATTGGCGAGGGCACCAACCGTTTATTAATGTATTTAATCTTCACCAGTCGCAAGCGAGAACAACCCTTGCACATCGTCAGCCTGGGCAGTTCAGGAGTAGGCAAAACCCACCTGCAAGAAAAAGTAGCCGAACTGATCCCTGAAGAAGATAAAATTGAGATCACCACCCTGAGCGAAAACGCCTTCTACTACTTCGGCCAAAGAGAATTAAAAAACAAGCTGATATTAATTGAGGATTTGGACGGTGCGGAAAATGTACTCTATCCACTACGCGAACTCCAATCCAAAAAGCGGATCAGCAAAACGATAGCCCATAAAAACACGAAAGGCGAAACAAGGACATTACATTTAGTGGTGGAAGGGCCAGTAAGTGTAAGCGGTTGTACTACCCAAGAATACATCTATGAGGATAATGCTAACCGGTCATTCCTGATCTATTTAGATGAAAGTAAAGCGCAGGATAAACGCATTATGGAGTATCAGCGGAAATCATCCGCAGGGAAGATTAACGAAACCAAAGAACAAGAAGCAAAAGGGTTGTTGCAAAACGGCCAGCGACTATTGGAGCCCATCAAAGTAATCAACCCCTATGCTGAATGGCTGGACATACCCGAAGAAGTGCTGAAGCCAAGACGGACCAACAATCACTACTTACAGTTCATAGAAGCCGTCACCTTCTACCATCAGCACCAACGAGAAATGAAAGCAGATGAACATGGAGAAGCGTACATAGAAACCACTTTGGAAGATATCAAAGCAGCGAACCGATTATTAAAAGAAATCCTGCTTCGTAAATCCGATGAGCTGACCGGGGCATGCAGGAACTATCTTGAATCTGTCAAAAACTACCTGGATCATGAAGGGAAAAGGCAGTTTACCAATCAGGAAGTTAGGAAAGCCCTAAAGGTGAACCCCAGCAATCAGAAGCGTTACAACCTAAGCCTGATTAGTAATTACTACATCAAGAAAGTGAAAGGCAAAGCGGGTACGACTTACCATTATGAGATCGTGAGTTACGAAGAGTTCCAGCAGTTAAGCAACCACATTACTAGTGTGTTGGATCAGAATTTAGAGAAGCTCGACCGGTTCACCGGTTCAGTACCAGTTCAAGAAGGAAGTGAACCAGTTAAACCCAAGAAAACCAAGACGATAGCCAACCAGTCCGGTAAAACCACAAAAAAGGTATCGTAAGTGAAAATTTATTCTGAACGCAGTGAAGAAACTGAAGCTTAAAAACCCTTCTTACGAGTATTTAGAGAAAGCTTATCGTGAATGGCTGGATATTTTAGGCTACTCTGCCATGAGCGTGTACAACCTGCCGCATTTAGTACGTGAGTTCTTCCACTTTTTAGAACAGCATGGAAAAAGCCATATTACCCAACTCCAAACCAAAGACTATCAAAATTACTTTCACCATATCAGTAGTCGGTCTAACCAGCGCAGGGGTGGGGGGTTGAGCAACAACTACCTGAACAAACATATCCAGGCCATCGAAAAACTGATCGAGTTTTTAAACCATAAAGGCACACAAAACATCCCAGCCCTAAGCTTACGCCAACTCAAACTCAACACTCGCGAAATCACCTACCTGACTACTGAAGAGATACACCAACTCTACCGAGCGGCCGACCAAGGCATCACGGAAAGCCAAACCCTGAAATACCAGGCACTTTTTTCCAGAGATAAAGCTATGCTCACCGTTTACTACAGTTGCGGCCTGCGTAAAAACGAAGGCGTACACCTTGAACTCAATGACATTAACCTGGACACCCGCATCCTGCATGTGAGAAAAGGCAAAAACTATAAAGAGCGGTTCGTGCCCTTGAGTAAAACCAGCGCCAAACACCTGCAAGATTACATTTACGATCACCGGCCTGTATTGCTCAAAGAAAAGACCGAGAGCCGTTTATTTATCGGTTACAGTGGTAAACCCATGCAAGGGC
>JBCCSU010000422.1:0-2425 GCA_039199635.1 Bacteroidota bacterium
AGCTTTTTGCACTGACCGATAAACATAGCTACAAAGAGGAAGAGCGCCCCTCGGCTAAAATGTAAAGAGCACTGTTAAAAATATCATAGTACTGACTAGGTCGAACTAGCGAACTTATGTTATCCGAAGAATAAAACTTTATCCAGCTAGAGACCCCCCACATGACGGAGCTTGAAAACCCCTAAAAGTTCTGGTGCAAACTCACTTGAAGTTGCCCTTTAGCCCAATTGGCGGTGGTCTGCCGCATCCATCCTAGCTGAACTCGTGAAGACTTGGCAATTCCGTATCCCATTCCCAGGTAAGTACGATTTCTATCGAAGTACTGCACACTTAGCCCGTCTCCTATATCGGTTTGACCGTTAATAAATATCTCATTGTAAAGAGCCAGGTAGATTGCATTTTTCTCTAGTTCGGTCTTATTGAGAGGTACATTTAGGAAAAGATTATAGCGATAACGGGTTCGGAAATCGTGAGTTTCTACCCAGCGCTGCTCATAGCGAATGCGGTGGGTAAAGTGAAACCGAGAAGCAATTTTTTGTGAAAATAATGTCTCCTGATAGACTCTGTTTTCGTTAGTCATTTCATTGCTCTCTCCGAAAGCACCAGTACCAATGTAAGCATAGCCTACGGTAAACAAAATATCTTCGGACTTGGGGCGGTAGGTTACCCCAGTTCGTAGGAGCAACTGTTCTAGATCACCCCCAATATTCCAGAAACGAAACTGATAATCGCCCTGCACTCCCCACTGACTTTCTTTAAACCGCTTTTGGACGAAGTACATATACCAAATGCCCAACTGATCTTCGTCCGGACCAGATTGGGCATGAGACACGGTAATAGCCAGGCAGACCACCACAACTGCCATGAGATATTTACTTAATTTCATGTTACAGGAATTTATGAGTAAGTTAAGTTCTCCTGGCTTAATACCGAAGCGATTTAAAGTTTTCACAAAGCTATCAAGTTACTTGATTATGTTCAGTGCTTTATGAAGAAAATCTGGCTCAAATCTTTAGCGTGACTTTTAACAATCTTTTAGATGACTTGAATAGGTTAAAAGCAAAGCTATTCTTACAAATCGGACTGTAAAGCTTTAAGCTACTTCACCTTGTAATTACCACTTACCTTAGTTGGGTGAAGGATTATATGGCAAAGAGGATTGATGAGTAACGATTCTGAGTTTTCCCGCCTTGTCCTTCACGTAGGCAAAGGTGTACTCTACCTTTGTTTCGTTTCCATCTAAGTCCGTAAAGAAGTAGTTACCCATAGCTACCGCCATTCTACAACTGTTATTGATAATACCTACGTTATCGAATTTTACCTTCGTGTATGGTTGAATGGCAAAACCTTTATCCTCAGAGTATGCCTCATTTCCACCTACGAAATAGGATAGTGCTGCATCAAAGCTAGACCTAAACTGATCATTAGAGGCAAGTGTCGGTTTGAATAAAACGCTACTTAAATCGTAACCATACATTTCTTGAATAAAATCAGAGGCTTCTTCAGAGTAATCACCTTGCTCTGAAAAGACTTTACCAATTCTTACTATTCCGTCTCCCCACATTTTTTGAGCCTCTACTACTTCTCTTTCTGTGATACATTCATCTGAATAAAGTAAAGCGCTATTGTTTTCTGTAGCAATATCCGCTCCTTTATCAGCCTGTAGGCTGGATTGGCCTACCTGATTTTGGCAACCTACCGCAAACAGACAAAATGTACCAAGTATGAATACACACGACAAAGATTTTCCGAGGGCACTTATTTTCTTAAGAATATTTCTCATCTGTCTAATTAATTATTTGAAAAATTTGCTTCATGTAGTTGTTTTACTGGCAAAAAAGAGGGCTACTGAGTACATAGATATAAAGTATTGCAAGTCTCTTTTTGCCAGCAGTTAGTTCTCCCTAAGACCATAAGTTAAAGAAGGCATCATAGAAGGGTCCACGACTCATTTTTCTAATACCTACTACTTCAACCCCATCCCAGCGAATCTCCAGTGTTTTTCGGGTAATCTCACCATCGTGGAAGATATCCATGTAGTAGATTCCATCTCTAAGGTTTGAAAAATTGAATAATTTACGCTTATAGACATTGGCATCTACCTCCATTTCCATCAAGGTGCCTTCCATATCGTTTTTGATCTTTACTAACACTTTACTTTCTTCTCCCTGTGGTAACTGGAAGATGGCAGACTTCTTTTTATCCAGGGTAAATAATTGAGGATCAACCGTAGTTTCAGCCTGAATCCTTACCGAGGTTAACATTAGCAAACCCAGCAGTATAGAAAAAAATGATATTGTTTTCATGATTTTTTTAATTGATGTTATTGAATAAATTACTCTTCGTTATTCGTACCGCAGCTTAAAGGCTGCTTAAAGCCAGATTAGAAAAGGCTTAGAAGTAGGAAGCTTCTCTATTCATTTTG
>JBCCSU010000423.1:0-2401 GCA_039199635.1 Bacteroidota bacterium
CCATATTTCTTTGATTGGAATGATGTAAAGATAACGGTTTCATCATTGTTTTTGGTTGCATATAATTTCACTTTGTTTTCTGTAGGCCTAATGAAAGACTTTTTTGTAATTACAAGTTTCTAGCGTTGGTAATACTCCGGGGGCTTTAGTGTTTTCAATAGTTTGGTCAAGGTCTGATGCCTTCTCTTTCTTCGTTCACTGTGGGCCCGGTAAAAGCATTCACTCAACTTGTGCAGGGCAAAACATAAGTCCTGTACTTCATCTCTTGGGATTTCGTCTTTTGCCAGGAAGTGCAAACAGTAGATGGCTTTGTTCAGGTCATGGCTTACGCTGGCATAGTCTCCGGCATAACTGTCGGAAATATGGTCTAGGAGCTCGGCAAGCTCTTTTTTCTTGGATGATTTCATTTTGAAGGGTTTCGTTTTCGGACTCACACCTCCTAAAATGGCGGTGCGTGGAACTGTAACTGCCCCAACTTCTAGGCTCGCAAAAACCTTTAGCAAAAGACAGAACAGCCCACGCACCATGTGGTACACGAACTTTACTGACTTATCCTTTTGCTGTAAAATTTGCGATTTTAGAAGTTGAGAATAAGACGTTGAAGTCGTAGTAGTATGTACCAGCTAAGGTACTATTTTGGGCTGTTCTATGCGGTTAGGGACTTCTATTTTTATTAGTCATGGCATTTATCTTATTGGATGGAACTTGTCTATATCGGCTTGCAGGTCATCGATCTGGTTGACTAAATAGGCCTCTGTGCTGCTCACGTACCGATGTCCTGCCCTGTATTGCACTTCTCGTAAGTTGTAGTGTTTCAACCAGTGGGTAATGACACTAGTGCGGACTTGCTTGAAGTTGATGAAGGTATTTCCGGAAGGCAGGTCTTGGTCTTTGAGTTCTTTGCTTAACCTTTTCCAGATCTCCAGCCTGGGAGCACCTGTTTTATCGCTTGCTTTCGCTTTTCGGTTGAGTGGTACCGGAATGGCCAGGAACAGGTAGCTTGTGGTGGGGTCTTGCTGATAATCGAGCAGTTTTGGCCGTAGCTGGTAGTGGTATTCCATCAGTTCCAACATTTGGTTGGATTTCAGTACTAAGGTGCGTTCGTTGCTTTTTCTACTGCCAGCTATGTAGATGGTGCCTTCTCTCAGGTTCAGGTCGTTGAGTTCCATACTGTTGACTTCGGCTGTCGTTAATCCCAGGTGGATCATCAGACCCAACATGGCTTTGTTTCTTTGTCTGCTCCACTGGTAATGGGTGAACCATTTTTTATGGCTGTTGGAATCTTCTTTTGTGGGAACTGCATATTGGGTGTAGAGTTGTTCTAAATCCTGTCTGCTTAGGATGGGGTAGAGTTTCTGTCGTTTGATGCCTTTAAGTTTTAAGTGTTGGATGGGGTTGTCTGACCGATGGCCGTGTTTGACCTGGTAGTTAAAGAAGTGTTTAATGGCATTCAGTTTCAGGTTTCTTGTAGCGTTGCTATCCCCTTGTTTTTGGAGTTGGTTTAGGTAGGCCAGTACTTCTTTGGCAGTAGTATTTTCGATTTCTGTGCCATGTGCGGCTCCTGACGGATTATCTCCATCTCCATCTAACCAACTGATAAAATGTAGTGCGTGGGTATAGTAGCATTGTACCGTGCTTTTGCTCTTGCCTTCTGCTTGTAGGTAGGTTTTAAAGGTTTCCGTCATGGCTTACTAAATGGGTATATCTCTGCGTACTTTCCAGGCTGCTATGGCCGAGGAACCGTTGTATTTTTTGCAGGGCCATGCCGGCTTGTAATAAGTGGGTGGCGATGCTGTGCCGTAAGCTGTGCAGGCCAAGCTCTTTTTGTTGTAGGGTTGGATTTTCTACGGTTAAGAGTAAGAGTTTAAACCTGCGGTATAACGCCTGGCCTTGCATGGGTTTGCCGCTGTAACCTATAAATAAACGGCTTTCTCGTTTGTCTTTGAGCAGTACCGGCCGGTGATCGTAAATGTAATCCTGTAGGTATTGGGTACTGGTTTTACTTAAAGGCACTAACCGTTCTTTGTAGTTTTTGCCTTTTCTAACGTGCAATCTTCGAGTATCCAGGTTGATGTCATTGAGTTCGAGGTGTACGCCTTCGTTTTTACGCAGGCCGCAGCTGTAGTAGACGGTGAGCATGGCTTTATCCCTGGCAAAAAGTGCCTGGTATTTCAGGGTTGGACTTTCTTGTTGGCTTTTTTCTACGGTCTGGTAGAGTTGGGTGATTTCTTCGGTGGTGAGGTAAGTGATTTCTCTAGTGTTTAATTTGAGTTGTCGGAGGCTCAGGGCAGGAATATTTTGTGTGCCTTTATGGTTCAGGAACTCGATTAGCTTTTGCAGGGTGTGGATATGTTGGTTTAAGTAGCGATTACTCAATCCCCCACCCCTGCGCTGGTTAGCC
>JBCCSU010000424.1:0-2333 GCA_039199635.1 Bacteroidota bacterium
GATTGACCCTAAAACGTCTGAAAGAGAAAGCCCATATGTGGGTTTTGGTAACAGGCCCAATTTCTTTATTGATCCACTAGGCGATACGGTAAGGCTACTTACTCAAAATGACCCTAGAGCGAATGATGGTGCTACCTATATTACAGATAACGTCACCGTGACTGCTGAACCTTTGTCAGAGGAGTCAGAAGGTGGTTCCGATCAGAAAGCAGGAGAAGTTTTGGTCTCAGAATCTGGTTCAGGTGCGATGGAAAGTGAGGCTACCGCTGAAGTAATTACAGGTGAGATTAATACAGATGGTGTTGGTAATCTAGGAGGATCAACGAGTTCCTCATCTGGAAATTTTGCCACAGCAATAGCCAATGCTTTATCCAAAATAACAGGACTGATGTCTGAATCATCAGAAGCAACAACTCCTACTGAATCTGTAGAACCTGAACCTACTCCAATTGATACTGTTCAGTATCAAGAGAGATATAAATATACTACCGGAGAGGGAGCTAATATTAGATCCCATATAGGTAAAATGAATATAAATTACATTATCCTTGATAACGGAGATAGCATAAGGAAATATGATCATGAACTTGAGAAGAAATAGTCATATTAGGTATAGTATTCCTGTTTTGGTATATCTTATGATATTAAGTTCTTGTGGGCCAGAATTAAAGGAGGCTCAATACGATACTGGAGAACTCGAAAAAAAATGGTATGAAAAAGAAGGCTCAATAGAAGGAGAGTTACGAGAATATTATAAATCTGGGAAACTAAAGAAAACACAACAATATACTAGTGGAGTTTTAAATGGCGAGGAGATTACCTATTACGACAATGGTAATATAGCACAGGTATTCAATTATTATAGAGGGGAACGAGTTGGCATAGCAAATATTTATAACCGAACGGGGACAAAAATCGAAACACAGCATTATGATAGTTCTGGTCTAATGACAGACTTTACGAAATTCGGGTCTGATGGGAAGCAAACTGGTGACATGGCTTTACTAATAATGTCTAAGGGTGACACGCTTTCCATGGATCAACCATATGTAGGTAGTGTTAGAATGGGAAATATTAGTAATGAAAGTTATAATACAGGTACACTCATAATCGCTAAAGAATGGAATGAAGGTCTACCATTAGATACTATATTATCCGTTCAATCCAATGAAAATTATTATCCTTTTGAGCTATTGGAACATAAAGGAGGTGATAACTTTTTTGAAGCTTGCATATTTTATAGAATACCACTTGACTCAATTGATGGCGTACTGGTAACTCAAAGATGTTTTGAAGAGAATTACTATGTTACCAAATAAAGCTCTCATAGCTCGTTATAATCCTTTGTAAGTACCCTAGACTTAGGCAGAGTTTGTTACAACAATGGTCAATCTTATATCTCAAGAAAATGTAAAAGTGTCATGGGTGTTCAAAAAGCTTTTCGAGTTTTTATGCATCAAAACATAACTACAATATATATCTGAATGCAAAAGATAATTTCGATAGACCACTACCGAATAGATCTAATAGGTTCTACTTAATACTTATACGAGCTAGTAGATTTATTTCTGAATTTTTAAATGGCCACACACCTCATTTAGGATTTCGCAAGGATCAACATCAATGGCTAGTGCTATAAGGTAAAGTTCATCAGCACGGAGCTTAGCTCTTTCCAATGTAGTTAGTTCTGTAATTCTAGTCTTATTGAGGCCTGTTTTTCTTGCTATTTCAGCCTTATTGACTGATTTTTTATCAAGGTATTCACCCAGTCTTGTCATTGGATAATTCTTTTTTTCGGAACATAAATATAATTAATCAGATTATTTGATCTGAAATAAAGGTTAATAGTTTTGACTTAATTCTTTATTACATTATTATTGTTCTGTAATAAAGAACGTATAAACTTTAATTAAGACTTTCTGAAAGTTGTCAATATGAACTCCCTAGTTGAAGCAATCAAAGTATCAAATCGGCACGTTAAATTATGAGCGTATCAAAACCACTACTCGATACCACCAACCCCGACTGCCTTACCTACGAACACTCACCCTTAGCCATCACGGTACTTGGTGGCATCCGCTTAGAAGGCTTAGACCGGATGCGGGCTACCCTAAAGATTAAAACCGAAGAGCAGCAAGCCGTCAGGCATAATCTTGACCTCTACAATAACATCCAGGTGGAAAAGCTGATCCGGAGAGTAGCTGAACGCTTGGAGATTGGAACCAGTGTGATCATGGCAGCACTGGTTGACCTCACCGAAGAGCTGGAAGATTACAGAATGCGCACCATAGAACACATGGCCAGTGCCGATCAGAAACCCCACAAAATGTTAA
>JBCCSU010000425.1:0-2308 GCA_039199635.1 Bacteroidota bacterium
GTCCAAAACCATAGAGCAATCGATCATGTTTTTTCCACCCGTAAATTAATGTAGCAGAATAGCGCGTTAAATCCAGAGGTTGAAAATCGGGCAGAAAATAATCACCACTTAGATTGGCTGCGCCTTGGAAAAGAATGAAATTAATTTCATTGAACGGTTTAAAAATAGTGACTAAAATCCCTGTGGTTCTTAAAGCGTTTTCTTGCAATGCTGTAGACAATGGGTGTTGTTGATCATTATCAATGCTATAATGTGACTCCCAATAATTCAGACCTAGATTAACCAGAATATTGGTTTTTGAAATTACTGGAAAATTGGCACCAAATCGGAACCCTTGCACGCTCTGCACGTCTAATTCTTGCGCAGGAGAATCACCTAATCGGCTTAAACTTAAGGTATGCCCACCTTGAAAATCATATCCTACAGAAACCAGCTTGTTCGGGCTTTGGTCAAATACTTTGGAGGTACAAAAACGTTTTCCGCCATCAGCTATTTCTACATCTGCGTAAATGCTAAAATCTTCAATATAATCATCTTCAACAGTTGTACTATCTGTTTCTTGACCAAATAAAAAGGTGGAGAACAGCAGAAAGGTGAAGCAAACACCGGAGCGTATCACTCTACTTCCGCTTTTTAATGATAACACGCTTCCAAACATCTGTTCGACCGAACAGGCTTACACCAATAAAACCACGCACGTCCAACGTATTTTTATTTTTCATTTCAATGGTACAAGAATAAGTACTACCATTCTCAGGGTCGTAAATGGTACCATCTTCCCAGGTTTTATCTCCCACATAATTAAAATCTCTTAGCATTCTGTATCCTAATAGCGGTTTTGTTCGCAGTTTTTCATCAGGATTGTTTTTATCTACTTTGGGCTTTCCGTTTTCATCTTTTGGTTCTCTTAACCAAACAATACGACCGTAATACTTATCTCCTGATTTGTCAATTTTGATACGTGCTTTGCCGCTACCTGACTCCCATACACCCAAAATAGCATCTGCCTCTTCTTGGGCGAAAGCCACAGCGCCAATGAGGAAAAATAAACAAGTAATGAGAGCTCGCTTCATGATATGTTCGATTTGTATTAAGTTAAGTTCAGAACACAAAAGGGTAGAAAAGGTTTCTCTAGAACCACGCTTGCTCTAATTGTGGAATGGCCCGTGGGCTGTATTGCTGAGCTAAAGCGCTTATCTTTTTAATATGATCCGGTGTAGTTCCACAGCATCCACCAATAATGTTAATAAGTCCTTCCTCTAGAAAGACTTTGATCTGGCCAGTCATATCTTCAGGAGATTGGTCATACTCACCGAATTCATTGGGTAAACCGGCATTAGGATGAGCGCTGATAAAAAAGTGAGATTCACGATCCAGTACCTGCAAGTAAGGACGCAGTTCCTTAGCGCCTAAGGCACAATTCAGTCCAATACTTAGTAGCGGAAAGTGCTCAAGTGATATCAAAAACGCTTGGGTAGTTTGACCGGATAGTGTTCTACCACTAGCATCTGTGATCGTGCCTGATACCATCACAGGCAGTCTTCTGCCCTCCTCTTCAAAAAGCTCGTCAATAGCAAATAGTGCTGCCTTTGCATTTAGGGTGTCGAATACTGTTTCTACTAAAAGTATGTCCGTTCCACCATCCATTAGGGCCTTTGCCTGTTGCTTATAAGCTATTGCCAACTCATCAAAGGTTACACCACGGTATCCGGGGTTATTCACATCGGGTGAAATGGAGGCAGTTCGGTTGGTTGGACCCATGGCACCCGCCACAAAACGTGGTCGTGATGGGTTTTTGAGTGTAAATTCCTCTGCGGCTTCTTTAGCAATTTTAGCCGACTGAAAGTTCAAATCATATACAGCATCTTCTAAAGCATAGTCAGCCTGGGCAATGGTAGTACTGCTGAACGTGTTCGTTTCTGCAATGTCCGCACCAGCTTCAAAATAGGCCTTATGAATATCTTTAATAATATCTGGACGCGTGATAGAAAGAAGATCATTATTCCCTTTTAAGGGCTGGCCGTGATCCTTGAACCGTTCTCCTCTGAAATCTTCTTCCTCAAGTTTGTGCCGCTGGATCATGGTACCCATGGCTCCATCCAATACTAAAATTCTTTCTTTTAAAGCCTCTTCAATATTCACTATGCTGATATTTTTTCTCCCCCGAAATAAAGTCCGAAATTACACACTTTAATATTAAGCCACTATGCTGAATTCATGAAACTAGCTGTAATTGATATTGGTTCCAATGCCATCCGTTTTCAGGTTACCAACATTTTAAGATATAAAGAGGTTGATCATTTCAAAC
>JBCCSU010000426.1:0-2282 GCA_039199635.1 Bacteroidota bacterium
CCAGGTTTTTGAAATTCCGAAAGCCTCGATTTGAACCAACAATCCGGTTTTGCAAAGGATTCTACATATTCATTAATACAAATAATCGGGATGATGTAACCCTTCATTCTGATTAATTTTTTAGAATCTTTTGAAAAACCCGTCTTTTGGCTTAACGCTTCGCTACTCAAAAGTTCAAAAGCCTCATTTACGACCGGTAAACTACGTTTTTGAAATTCCGAAAGCCTCGACCAAAAATTCAGTTTTGCAAAGGATTCTGTTAAATTATATTTAAAAAAGCAGGTTTCTCTTTTAAAGTTATTTATTCTGTTTCTTATAAAGAAACAATAAAAAAGATTACCGTTACTTTGAAAAATTATTTAGCTCAACCCGGCAAAATTTTAGATAGAGCATAAACAACATCAGACTAGCGGGCAAGCAGCATACTTCCGGATCCGGAGAGGCCCTCTTCATCACATTTCAACACGTAATAATAGACCCCTTCCAAAACCTGGGCACCACTAAAGGTGCCATCCCAAATGCAATTTCCCTGGTCAAAAGATTTTATTGGAGCAACGACATTTCTGCCTTTGGCATCGAATATATACACTTCACAAATGCCTTCAAACTCTTCGATGTTTAGTATTTCCCAGCAATCATTGATTCCATCGCCATTGGGAGAGAAGGTTTTCTTGGGGCGCAGGTTGTCAAGTAGTACAACGGCCGAGGTGGTGTCCATACATCCATTCGGATCAACCCCCGTTAATGCGACCGTATTAAACTGTGATTGTGGAAAAAAAGTAATCGTTTCCGCTGCCGGATTATCTATAAATTCTTCAGGCTGCCACGAAAAATCACGGTTTATATTCATTGCCCGTAGCCGTATGGATATTCCTTCTTCCAGGGTGATGGTATCACCGGCAACATCGGGAAAATCAGGGAAAATAATATTCGCGTTTAACGGGAAGTTAATGATCTGTAAGGAGTTGGTTACTTCACAACCGATGGATGTTTCAATAGTAAGTGAGGTGTACACGGTATCGGTTCCGAAAGGTGTAATGACCCCAATTGACTCGTCGGTTGAAGTAGCTGTAGTGTCACCAGTGGTGTGTCTTACGATCCATGAATAGCTATTTATAGTATTAGCTGGAGGATCAGTAAGACCCACTGTAAGAACCTCTTCCGGACACTTTTGAATGCCATCGTCATGGTTGAACTGAATGGATGGAGTTTCTGATACGTTAAAGTTTAAAGTAGCAGAGTCCACGCATCCGTCCTTTGATTCGGAGTAAACGATGGTTGAATCATACCTTGTGTTTAAATGAATAGTAAATGAACCGGTAGAAGTTGGAGATAAGCTGATGGTCTCTGCCGTACTGTCTTCCGTACTGAATGGTGTATCTTCTAGCAGCCATTCGTATTGTAATTCAAATCCATCTGCACCCGTAGAAGCCGCTGAGAATGTAATAAAATCAACGTTGTCACAGGTTTCCTTGGGACCGTCGATTGAGGAGTTGGGGCGACTCGCTTTGTTTACCGTTACACTGGTGGTTTCAGTTGTGCAATTATCCATGTTCGTAACTTCTACGGCATATTCCCCGGAATCACTTACGATGATTGATGCATTATTTTCATCTAAAGACCCAATATTGGTCCCATCATTTACATTTAGCCATTGATAGGTAAAGCCCTCTGATGAATAATCCGGTACTTCCAGGGTAATTTCGTCACAAAAATCAGGTAGTCCGTTATTTAGAATGACTAAAGCGGGTGACGAACTTACCTGGATGGTGGTATCTGAAACTTCATCACTCACGCATCCTCCATCGTCTTGTAGGTAAAGGGAATAGGTTCCGGCGTCTTCGACGGTTACCGAATCGAATTGAATGGTGGGAGTATTGGCCGTGCTCCCGTCAGGCAAAGTCCAGAAATAGTTATCACTGCTTATTGAGCTAGATAATCTTACTTCATCTCCTATACACAGGACATCAGAAGCGGTACTATTTATCTTTATCGTGGGTGTAGTGGGAGGGTCGCCGTCTAATAAAATAGGGTAGTCAACAATTGCACTTTTTTCACATGGTCCCTGAGTGATAGTAAGTAGAATCCTAATGATATCGGAATCTGAGGTAATAGTGACCGCGGTGCTAGACTGATTATCTGGTTCGATCTTTGCTATGCCATCCAGGGGTTGCCAACAATAAGTTGCATCGGGCGAGTTAAATGTTTCCAGTGTAAATGGGTGATTTAAACAAAAAGTAAGGTTCTGAGGCGAGATGATGGGGTCTATGCAGTTTCTATTC
>JBCCSU010000427.1:0-2207 GCA_039199635.1 Bacteroidota bacterium
CTCGATATCTACTTTTGGGGGCTTTGCTCAAAACCAAAAAATAAAATCTATTGAGGTTCAGGGAAAAGCGGAACGTACAGTTACACCTGATGAAATCTATTTGAGAATCACCTTAAAAGAGTATAAATCCGGGGGTACCAGGGTAACGATGAACGAGCTAGAGTCTAATCTTGTCAATACCTTAAAAAGAATGAAAATTAATCGTGATCATTTGACTGTAGATAATATCTACGGTTATAATTGGAATTGGAAGAAAAAGAAGGCGGAAGAATACCTGGCTACCAAGAGTTTTCGCCTAAAGTTAGGAGATGTTAAATCAGTAAATACATTAATAGATCAACTTGATCCGGAAGGATTAAATAGCGTAAACGTGGCTGAAATAAGCCATTCCAGAATCGATGAAATACGTCTTGAGTTAAAAGCAGAAGCCTTAAAGAATGCCAAAAATAAAGCTAAATATCTGTTGGAAGCGGTGGATGAAACACTCGGTTCAGCTGTTGAGATACAAGAAGTCAATTACGGATACGAGTCACCTATTTATGCCCGAAATAGAAGCTTTGAAGCAGAGAGTGTGAACGCTTATAAATCTGAGCTGGAATTTAAATCAATTGATATTAAATCCGAATTTCGGGTGGTTTTTGAAATTAAATGATCAGTAACTACTACAAATGGCTACCTTGCGCCGGCCTGATATAACATTTTGATTAGCGCCTATATTACCCGCTGCTAATATTATGTCTTGATCTGCACCCGTAGCGCTTAAATGTACTTTGATACTACCGTTGAATTCACCGATAGTATCAAAAGAAAAATTTGATTCATCAGACAGTTTAGAGACAGTAGTGGTACTTACACCATCGCTACCTTTTAAATCGTTTAATAAGAAAGCAATTTCAGCATCCGGGACGGACAGATCTCCGAAATGAAGGTGGACCGGATGTTGAATAGCCCCTTCCGTGCCTTCTAGCTCTACGGTGACTTGAACGTCACCATCAATACGCTCTTGAAAAGTTACCGATCCGGAAATCGGAAAATCAGAAGATTGAAACAAATCATAAACCAATTCATTTCCTGTAAATTCTTCTAGTGCGCTACCAGTATCATCCGAACAACCGATTGATACTAAGGCGATAAGAATAAAAAGAGATCCTAGATGTTTCATATGATTAAAACGTAATATAACTTTTTCAGTTCTTGAAATTAAGCCTTTTTGAAGAGAACAACTAGATTTTAACAATATCGAAGAAATTAGCTCTTGTAATACCTACCAAAATACTTGTCTCATCCATCATCGTTTACCCTTTCCTTTACCAAAGCCATACCTGAGTTGCCCCCAGAGCGTGTTAGGAAAAGTTTCAACCTCTTTAAAGCCCAGTTCAATGTTGCCATCTTCTTTTGGGATATAATTCGTTCGGAACAAATAATCCCAAAGACTTAAGCTGATGCCATAGTTCACACCATGGTTTTTCTCTGTCGGTAGATGCTTAGCATGATGCCAGAGATGCATTACAGGGTTATTGAAAATGTATTTGAGCGGTCCCCAGGTAATTTTAATATTGGCATGGTTCAGATGACCTATAGTAATAGCCGTAAAATGTACCAGATAAGCCTGAGCTGGTTCGAAACCACCCAATATCATTATAACAAGGGTTTTCAGCGGCTTGTAAAGAAGATTTTCCATCCAATGATATCTTAAATGGGCTGCAAATCCCATTTCTTGAACGGAATGGTGTACTTTATGAAATTCCCATAAAACCGGCCATCGGTGTAAAGCTACGTGAGTTAACCACTGCACAAAATCGAGTACAACGAAGAACACCAATAACTGCCATACCACTGGCCATGAATAAAGGTCAAAAATAGCCAGTGATGTTATCATAAATCCAATATCAGAGAGGCCGGATTCTATTAATCGATACACACCACTAACCACTATAGCAAATAGGAAAAAGTTAAAAAACATGTAGAACCCATCGAGCCAGAAGTCTTTGCGAATCTTATTTTGATGCTTGCGCCACGGAAAAGTCAATTCCAACACCCAGACTATCATAGATATAAGTATTAAACCCCAAAAGTAATTTGCATACCAGGGTACATTCCAAAAAATAGAATCGATTACCCAACCTGTGGTATCCCTAATTGCGTTTTGCGCTTCTGCTATGTATTTCATGTAAAATATCTGTCAACATCCATTTTACCACTATTAA
>JBCCSU010000428.1:0-2195 GCA_039199635.1 Bacteroidota bacterium
CAATATGCACGGTCAACCAAGTCACTGTATGGCTTCCCCGTCTTTGCTTATTACTCATAAAGTGAAGTTACAAAAGTGTGTACCAACTGAAAGTCTTGCACTCAAAGTGCATAGTTTCAACTAACGACTGAGACCAATGAACGATCTGTAGCTCATTGAGACTCTAAAATAGATCAAAAAAAAAACGAAATCCGGGGTACGTCATGCTCAGCGTAGCCGGTAAAAACTTCCATTTTGAGGGGTATAGATAAACATTACTTGAAAAGGAATTATCAAGGATGGTCTATCGTACATTTTTTTAAAGACTTTTTTTGCTATAACTCCAACTAGATGTCTTTTACAAAAACACGTAATGCATAATCCAAGGTATAGCTTTACCCAATGAAACGTTCTTCCAGTATAGTTCAGGCTGAGGTACTGATGACCGATTAAACGGTAGTAAGCTGTCCGGTTCGTATGTTCGCGTTGAGTTCATTTAACAGATTATAAAGTCCAAAATACGTACGATTAACGTAAAGCCCGTGCTTATTTCCCCGTGCTGATTTTGAATTTCTAATCTCTTTCATTTTTGACACCCGCTCCCCTACTTCATAGATTTGATTGAAATAGGCATCGTCACCAAAATCAAAATTTGGACTTCTAAAAGGCCTTCCTAGTAACTCGATCATTTCCTTAAAAATCTTCATGAAGAAATCACGTTCCTTTCTGGTGTCTTGGTCGGTAAGAAATCCTAATTGGTGAAAAAGAGCTTCCAAATCGTAATGCTCATCCAAAATATCATGCCTCATTAGCTTGAAATACTGCTCGTAAAAGTCTTCGGGAATAACCTTTACACAACCAAAATCTATAATACCTAATTTATCTTCTTTAGTAATGATGAAATTACCTGGATGCGGATCAGCGTGCACTTGCTTCAATGTGTGGATTTGATGATCGTAGAAATCCCAAAGTGCCTGACCTATCCTATTTCTTGTATTTTGATCAGGATCAGAAGCTAACCATTCTTTAATATGATCACCCTCAATCCAATCCATCACTAAAATACGCTCTGAGCTATACTCCGGATAATAACCCGGAAAAACGATTCCCTCTAGATGGCTACTCTTGCTCGTTAACTCGATAGATCGTTCCAGTTCTAAGGAATAATTGGTCTCTTCAATCAATTTTTCCTCTACTTCTCCAATATATTGGTTTAACTCCGCTGTACTTACCTTGAACATCTGTGCCGCTATTGGCTTTACTATTTTGAGATCAGAGGAAATACTCTCTGCCACTCCCGGGTATTGGATTTTTACTGCTAATTTCTTCCCCTTAATAGTAGCTTGGTGAACTTGCCCTATAGAGGCCGCATTTACGGCTTTTTTACTGAACGAATCAAACAGCTCTTCCGGAGACTTACCGAAGTATTTGTTGAATGTTTTCACCACTAAAGGATATGAAAGTGGAGGAGCGCTGTACTGTGATAAAGAAAATTTGTCCTGATAAGGTGTTGGTAGCACGTTTTTATCCATGCTCAGCATCTGCGCCACTTTTAAGGCGCTTCCCTTCAGCTCACTGAGTGAATTATAGATGTCTTCCGCATTATCAGCATCCAGTTCATCACGTGATCGAGAAGGATCAAATAGTTTTTTGCTGTAATGTTTAATGTAGTTCCCCCCTACCTTGGCTCCGGTTTTGACAAACTTAGAGGCGCGCTGTACTTTAGAAGTGGGTATGGAAATCTGCTCTTTCATCTATCGGTTTTGATATAAAAACTTAGCAAAATCAACCATCATATCTAAAGGTCCTTTGCCCATAAGCTCAAAAGAAAGATTAACAGACTTTTCGATAGCTGCATCCGTTTTTTCAAAATTTGTAGAATCGTCCTTCAGCCAAAAATTGATCACAAACATGAGTTGTAACCATAAGCCATCATAGTACCTATCAGTAATCAAAGGCCGTTTCACTATTTCTTCCGTTTCTAAACCCTCAGCCACTAATTCATCTATATACTCCTTAAACTCACTCTTAAAAGCGGATAGAAACTTGGGTGAAAGATCTTTTTTTTTCAGATCCTTAAGACTGACTAATACATAGCTTCGATCTTTTTTTAATACTTCTACAAGTGTATAGTAAAAAGAAAGCAGCTTCTCTCTTACGCTGTAATCACCGTAAGCCTTATCCGCATGAAGAATATCAACTGTACCCGTTATGTA
>JBCCSU010000429.1:0-2186 GCA_039199635.1 Bacteroidota bacterium
ATGCCCTCCATCGAGATTGCCCGCAAGATTGCTGATATCCTCGAGGTATCACTGGATTACCTCACAGGCAAAGTAGATGTGGAGATGGATAAGGACACCCAGACCCGTATACTGGAAGTTTCAAAATTTGCCGAAGAAGATCGGGAACATATCTTCTCGGTCATTGATGCTTTTATCGCCAAAAGAAAGATCCAGTCGATTATGTAGGCCAAAGGCTCAAGTTACAAACTTAAGACAGAGGGAGGCAGACCAAGAAAATCTTCTTCGCCCTTAATCAATAGCGTTCTTTAAAAGATTTTTTTTAAGGCAACCAGTAACGCTAACAAACCTGAAATAGCGTAAACCAAAGGCATCCATTTTCCTATATTCTTATACTTTAAAGGTTCGTAGCCCAAATATTCAAAATTGGTTCTTAGATACTCTTGAACCTGTAAATAGTCTGAATAAGCGGCTTTAAATATCTTTATTTCTTTTTCCAAACTAGTAACAATCCGGATTTCATCATGAAGGCCATCAGTTTGATTAATTTGTTCACAAAGTTTGTACCCCTTTATTTCAGAGAGATTAAGTAAGGTCTTACGAAAAGAAAAATAACCACTTATTTTCAACTCATTTTTAGTAAACTCTATGGTAGCATAAACCATGTCCACCAAGTAAAGAAAAGCAATACTCGCCATTAGGAAAAAACCAGCTAGCAATGACATCTTTATGTCTAAATAAGGACTGGTAAACATAAAAAACGCACCAATCAAGGCTCCAATTGCAAATGATAAGTACAAAAACGGTTTTTTAGGTTTGAACTCTGTCATTGATCAAATTCATTTATTCTAATCACCTGAAAATGACTGGTAAGCTCTATATCCATTGTAAAGTAATATTCCACCTCCAATAGCCCAACCTATTGGATTGGAAGCAATAAAACCTGCAAATACTAAACCTCCTAAATTTACTGCTGCATCTGCGTAATCCCAGCCATCTGCCTGACCTGTTACTATTTTGTATCCCGAAACAGCTACTCCAGCTCCAGTAGCCAACGGGCCTGCAACTCTCAGAAAGCTAACGGCTTTGAGCATATTAGTTCCACTAGCTAATCGTGTGGCAAATAGAGGAGCCTTATCGGCTACATTGCCTAACGCTCTGGCAGTCGCTTTCGTTCCACTAAACGCTACACTCTTGATACTTGATGAACGGACATTATACCAAACATTTGCAGCATGTTCTAGTGATCCAAAATACAGTCCTTGTACCGCGGCTTGATGGGCTGTGTAACCTAGAAAATCGAATGTGTTTGACGGGCTATACCTATTCGAACCCGGTCCAACCCAAGGCCCACTACCACTTTGATTGTTGATAAATATCAATGGGCAGGTTTCCGATCCAGCCACCACCTGAGGTAACCGCCACAAACGGAATGGAAGTGCCTTGTCCGTCATGGGTATAGCTGTCGTGGAAGTTCCATCCGGTAACGCTCTCAATATCTTCACGGTTGGAACTGCCCAATCCATTATAGATGGCAAAGTCAGCCAGCTCACTATCACTCATCCCATCTATACCGTAAAAACCCCGGAAGGTGGAAGTACTCATCAGGTCTAAATTCCCTTCCACGGAGCGGTACTGATCGGACCAATGATAACCGCTGCCCACTCCATAACCTGCATACGGGCCACGGGATCTGATCCCTTGTCCATAATCCGCCTGACGTACACCGTATGGTGAATGACCCAGTTCGCCATACATGTCCCCCATCAACCCTGACTGGTTCTGTAGCCCCGTAGGGTCATTAAACGCTATCGGATCATTGTACGCAAACTGATACGGGGTCCAGCTGCTAAAACTACTGGCCAACGCATCGATGCCGGTGAACCTACCTAGCGCTGGATCGTACTGCCGGAAAGGGGTTTCGTAGTTCTTCGTCTGCGCGTTGAGTTCTGAGCCAGCGTTGAACAGGAAGTTATTTTTCAGGTCGTTGACTCTCGTCCAGCTGCTACTGTGGTGCAAACCAAAAGGGTAGTAGTTAGTGCGAAAATTTTGCTCGGTCGCACTTTTTTCCAGGCCTTCCCCTAAAAAAACAGCGCTTTGCTCTAAGCCCTCCCTCTCGTACTCATATGATAGTTTTAAGCAGCCCATTCAGCTTTCAAGATAGGGATTTCGTTTTAGTTTCCAGCGCTCACAAGGTCGCTAACTTC
>JBCCSU010000430.1:0-2032 GCA_039199635.1 Bacteroidota bacterium
GTCAAGTGAACCTGAACTTATTAAATTCAGGTTAAAGAATATATCTGACATGAAAAACGAGGATAAAATAGTAGAACTTTTAGCAGAAAGTCTTCGAAAGCAAAATCGTCATGAGGAGATATTGAATAAGTTAGCTGACGGTTTTTCAAGGCACGAGGGTATCCTAAATCAACTGGTTGAAGGGTTTTCAAGGCAGGAAGTATTGTTAGAGAGGCTCACCTCCGGTCAAGAAAAGCTAGTGGATGAGGTTCATAAGATGAACCATCACCTTTGAACCAAACAGGAAAAAATGGAAGATCGGATTACTCGACTAGGGGATGAGGTATTTAGGCGAAAGTGATCAACTCTTATTGGCTAACTGCCCGCAAGCAGCGTCTATATCTTTACCACGGCTTCTCCTCACGTTAACCACTATTTCATTCTTTTCCAGTAATCTAACGTACATACCTAATGCTTCATCAGAGGCTTGCTGAAATTCACCTTCATCAATAGGATTATATTCAATAATATTGACTTTAGCTGGGATGATTTTACAAAAGTCTGCCAAGGCAACCGCATCCTCTTCTTTATCATTAATACCCTTCCATACTACATACTCGTAGGTAACTTTCTTTTTTGTTCTCTGATACCAATACCTAAGTGAGTCGGCAAGGTCGTTTAACGGACTTTTTAAGTTGATGGGCATTACGCTTGATCGTGTTGCGTCTACAGCGCTGTGCAAGGAAATAGCCAGGTTAAACCGCACGTCATCATCGGCCATTTTTTTTATCATTTTGGGGATACCTACAGTGGACAGTGTTATTCGCTTAGGCGACATACCAAGACCATTTGGATTCGTTATTTTATCAATAGAATCCATGACATTCTTATAATTGAGCAGGGGTTCACCCATGCCCATGAAAACTATATTTGTCAGAGGCCGACTAAAAAAAGTCTCACTTTGCTCTTTTATAGCTACAACCTGATCATAGATCTCATCCGGATTTAAGTTTCGCATCCTTTTGAGTTGTGCAGTGGCGCAGAAATGACAGTTCAGACTGCAACCTACCTGTGATGAAATACAAGCCGTAATCCGGTTTTCGGTAGGAATAAGTACGGATTCCACCGTGGTACCATCGTACAGTTTTACGGCATTTTTAATGGTGCCATCATCACTTCGCTGCATATGATCTACGGCAATATGATTAATTACGAATTCCTCCGTTAGCTTCTCTCGTGTACTTAAAGAGATGTTGGTCATTTGGCTAAAGTCTTTGGCAGACTTTTTCCAAAGCCATTCGTAGACCTGCTTTGCACGAAATGCTTTATCCCCAATCGAAATGAAATATTCGGTCAGCTGGTCTGGATTGAGTTGGCGTATGTCTTTCTTGGTTTTTATTTCAGACATTTTGCAAAGGTACAAAACGCAGCGGTGGCTTCAAGCCACGCTTCCCTTCGTAAATTGGATAATAAAAATTATAATTGCGTTTTGAATGAATGAGATATGGAATATCCTGTAGTATTAAAGAAAGATGAAGAGCGAATTGAATGTGGGGAGGCATGTGATAAAATTGAGTCCTTTTTAAGCTCTAGGGGAGAAAGCCTAACCGCCGAGGCTTTTATCAATTTCATGAAGGGTATGTCCTATAGCTCCAAAGATATAGAATGTGCCACCTTGCAAGAAGTATATAAAGAGTTGGCTCGTATTGGTTTTTGTTTGAACATCAACTTAGAAGGCGAGAACCGATATGATATTTCTAAACAGATGATGTCTAACATGTGGATTATTATGCACGTAAAGCTCATGACCGAATATATCCGATCTATTGGTGAAAGTGATCTGTTGGACTATGTAGCTACCTGGCTTAAAATCATTGCTGAAGGCCAATCCGTTAGCTTTAGTGATGTGGAGAAGTATATTTGATAGAGGGCTATGTTATTTTACTCAGTAGCACCTCAGGGATAGTCACCACCTTTTTTACCGTATAATCCACACAAACAATCCCGGTTTTTCCGATAGCGACTTCCTTGCCGGTTTTCTTATTAGTAAGTA
>JBCCSU010000431.1:0-2020 GCA_039199635.1 Bacteroidota bacterium
GGTAAATACTTTAAATAACTTTCTCATTTCTCCATACTTGTAAGAACGAAGGAATGGAATAAATAGTTTGTCTTTTTCACTACGAATTTGGAGACTAGAGTAAATGAATCAATATCGAATATAAGAATTTTGGCATGTTGAGATAGTGCGAGCTAACTTTTTGTACTTCAAGTCCTCTCGAGTCGGTACAATTTAGAAGGAGCAAAATGTGGAAAACTTCAGCGATACATATACTGTTTTAAAGCAGGAGATTTGCTATTTTTAATGATATTTTGTGCATGATTTGTATGCAGTAGCACTGCAAGGGAAGATACAGTTCATCACGCTTTGAAACGACTATAAAAGCTACTATGCCAGAATACGTTCATTTACATTGTCATACACAATATTCCCTCCTTGATGGAGCCTCTGATATTGGTTCCATGATGGCCAAAGCAGCCCAGGATGGTCAGAAAGGAGTAGCACTCACCGACCACGGTAATATGTTTGGGGCCTTTAAATTTGTGGCGGAAGCAGAGCGAAATGATGTGAAACCCATCATCGGTTGTGAATTTTACCTTGTTGAAGATAGACATCGCAAAACTTTTTCTCGTGCAAAGGGAGAACAGGATAAACGTTTTCACCAATTACTGTTGGCGAAGAATCAGGAAGGTTATGTAAATTTATCCAAGCTTTGTTCGCTTGGTTTTATTGAAGGCTTGTATAGTAAATTCCCTAGAATAGATAAGGAGTTGATTGTAAAGCATCATGAGGGTTTGATTGCTAGCTCTTGCTGCATAGGGGCAGAAATCCCACAAGCTATTTTACGTGGAAAGCCAGAATTGGCAGAGGAAAAGCTCAAGTGGTGGTTGGACTTATTTGGGGAAGATTTTTACATCGAATTGCAGCGACATAGAGGTCTTGAAAATATAGATGGACTAGGTGTTTCTCAGGAAGATGTCAATCAGGAATTAATCCGTCTAGCTCGAAAGTATAATGTAAAGCTCATCGCTACGAATGACTCGCATTATTTAGAAGAGGATGATTATGCACCACATGATATCTTACTCTGTATCAACACCAATAGTTTGGTAGAGTCTGAAAAGCGATTCAAATTCCCAAGTTCGGATTTCTTCTTTAAGACGCAGGAGGAGATGAATAATCTCTTCAGCGATGTACCAGAGGCTGTGGCGAATACGATTGATGTCTTTGATAAAATTGATAAACTTACGCTTGCGAGGGATGTACTATTGCCTGCCTTTCCCATTCCTCAGGGCTTTAACACCCAGGACGAATACTTACGACATCTAACGTATCAAGGCGCACAACGCCGATATGGTACCATAACGCCTTCTATTAAAGAGCGTTTGGACTTTGAGTTGGAAGTAATTCGCAACTCCGGTTATCCCGGCTACTTCCTTATTGTTCAAGATTTTACTACTACCGCTCGTGAAATGGGAGTATCTGTTGGGCCAGGACGGGGTTCGGCAGCGGGTTCGGCTGTGGCTTATTGTATTGGAATTACCAATGTAGATCCAATCAAATACGACTTACTTTTTGAGCGTTTTCTGAATCCGGAACGGATTTCTATGCCAGATATTGATATTGATTTCGATGATGAAGGCCGTCAAAAAGTAATTGATTATGTGATCGATAAATACGGACAGAATCAGGTAGCACAGATCGTGACCTATGGTACAATGGCTGCTAAAATGTCCTTGCGAGATGTAGGGCGGGTGCTGAATGTACCACTCCCTGATGTAGACCGTGTGGCGAAGACCTTCCCCGTACATTTGAAAGCAAAATTGAAAACAGTACTGGCAGATGGTGATATAGATCCGAAATTGAAAGGGGCGATGAACTCCGAGGATATAGAAAAGGCCTATCAATTTAGACAATTAGCGGCAGGGAGTGATGAGATTGGACAAATGATCCAAACTGCAAGAAAACTGGAGGGCTCTGTACGAAATACCGGAATTCATGCTTGTGGGGTTGTTATTACCCCAGATGAGATCACGAAGTACGTACCTGTAAAGATCGA
>JBCCSU010000432.1:0-2010 GCA_039199635.1 Bacteroidota bacterium
ATTTGAGGGTAGAATCCGGGTTTAACCATGAAAAGGGAAATATGAGATACGATAAAGATAGAAAATGGATACGTAGTGTGCTAAAAACCTCTGACATCATGAATACTTTGAACGGAGGTACAAGTCAGCCAAGGTTCAATGTAAAGCGTAATCAAGATCACTTACTAATCACCTTGGTCGTACCTGGCGTAAATGCTGACGATTTAAAGGTGGAGATCATTGATAAAAATGTGGTCTTTCATCATGCAATTAATTTCAATGATCTTGATCAATCCGATTTAGCCATACCTCATGTATTAGCTACTTATACACTTACCGCAGAGCTGGATTATCATAATGTTACCGCTGCGAAAAAAGGTAATAGGTTACTGGTAAGATTGCCCTACAATGAACTTTCTGATGGTTATCATCGGGTAGTGGATGTTATGCAGTAACAGAAAGTGTTTTCTTTGAAGAACTAAGAAGGTAGGAGTATACTCTCTCGCTTTCCCTTAGTTTGTAAATTCCGCTAGTTCGCTGGCAGATAGTTTGAAAAGACAAAATCGCTCAAACCTTCCGGCTACTGAGGTACTTCCTAATACGATCAAACCGTTGTCACTCGTTAGATTGAAAGAAGCTAAGGTAAAAGGATTTGAGAATCCAAGATATTTAGTTCCTAATAATTCTCCGGTGGCTGGTGAGTAAGCTAATAGAATAATCTGGCCAGACTGCGTGGTACTTCCGTAAATCAATACTGAATTACTATTAATATCTAATAATTTCAACTTAACAGGTGCATTATCGATTAGCTCGGGAAAGGGATTACCATCAATGTTCACTGATGATTCAGTCCTTGAGCCCAGATTTATCTGAGTTTGAGGAATGACGAAGTTATTGCCATCTTCAAATCTACTAATGGCAAACTGCTCGCCACCTAAATGTACAGCACTACTTAAACCTGCTGTTTCGCGAGTCCCTTGTAGTTGAGCTACAGGTTCAACTGAAAAATCGCTGAATACAGTAGATAGAGTGAAATTATAAAATCCGTTAAAAAAGTATAAGCCGCTGGAAGTTTTACCTACGAAAAAGGGAAGCTTGCGATTGGTACGGGTGAAATGTTCTACAATTAACTTATCTATTTCACCATCTTCCCCTTCTCCTATATTATAACCTTGAGAGGGTATACTGCTTTCAATAGTTCCGTCTTGTAAAGTTGAACTACCGATCTGCGTTCTTTTATTAGCATTATCATAATTCGCGTAAATAATTTCATTACCTACGTTAGTAGCTGCAAGCGGATAATTCGTTCCTAGAGGAATAGGATCTGCTACTCGCCCACTATCATTTACGGCGAATAAAAAAGCATTAAATCCAGTTTGATTCATAGCCATGAAATAATATCGGTTGTCTAATTTCATTAGCTCACCTGCCGGAGAAATAAATTGTTCACTTAAATTCTGCTCGTTGACAAAACTCCCGTTCTCATCTACTTTCATTAGATACACTCCACTAAATAAGGAGTTATCTAACGCGGAAGTTCCCAAAACAATGTAGCCTCCATCAGCTGTTTGCTGCACATCTATTGGAGTGAAATCGGTATTAAAGGTGTTGTTATCATAAATTCTTAAAAATGAGGCCGAAGGATCCGTGTCATTATCAGAAATATCACAGCTTATAACAACTACTAATAGCAACAGAAGAATGAAGCGCATGTTAGAACTAGTTAATGGCATCAAAGCTTTTTGAATTTTTGGTTACGTAACGCAAAGGAAACAGCACGCCGAAAGAGGCTGAAATATTTTGCATTTTTATATTATCTAGGGCATCGCCTATACCTGAGAGTTGGTTTTCGGAAAAACGTGTTTCGGTGTTTGTGATGTTATGTAGACCATATCGATAAGTGATATCAAAAACGATCCTCACATTAGCAACATCATAATTTAGACCGATTCCTCCTGCCAAACCAGCAGAACTCTGAATGAATAAATCTTCGGCTCCGATGATAACAGACTCATTTTCAAAAGGACTCGC
>JBCCSU010000433.1:0-1962 GCA_039199635.1 Bacteroidota bacterium
AGCTGAGATCAACTCTCTTTCAGATAAAGACCGCGAACACTTCCTCTCTACGATTGATGCCATGCTTAGGGATGTAAAAGCGAGGCAGGCGTATGCTTCTTAACCCAAACCGAGCGCACGCTCTACCCTATTTTTAGGGTAGAGCGTGCGCTCGGTTTGGGTTAAGAAGCATACGCCTGCCTCGCTTTTACATCCCTAAGCATGGCATCAATAGTATAGAGAAAGTGTTCACGGTCTTTCTCAGAGAGTGAGTTGATCTCCGCCAGTCGTTTTAACATGGTCGGGTCTTTGAGTACCTCATTATTTTCAGTCTCTCCTAGAAGATAACCCACAGTAGTATCCAGTATCCCTGCCATGCGCTTGACCACATCAATGGTAGGTTTAACCTCGTCCCGTTCATACTTGCCAATGATGGAATGGTGTACCCCAAGTTCACCCGACAGTGCATTTTGCGAAAGGCCTTTGGCTTCCCTACATTCCCTCATTTTTTTACCAAAAGTGCTCATAAGCTATAATATAGTAGCAGAAAGGGTAAAAGTAGTGCGTATTTATGGGATAAAGAAATAGTATATGAGTTGTTGAAATGATAAAATCTTGTAGATTTATACCAAATATGCGCAACTCATAAAAAAAACTATGCTCCAAACCAGTAATCCAGAACAACTCGAATACGAAAATGACCTCTTAAAACTCACTGTCCTGGGCGGTATCAAACTGGAAGGGTTAGACCGAATGCGGGTCACGTTAAAGATTGAGCTGAAAGACACGAGTATCCCTGCGATCAGACATAACCTGGATTTATACAACGATACCCAACTGGAAAAGCTGATTAGAAAAACAGCCGATCGGTTGGAAATAGGAACCTCAGTAATAGCCGCCAGCCTTTCCGAGCTCACCAACCTGCTAGAGCAATACCGCATCGAAGAACTCGAAAAACAAACCCAGCAAGAAGACAAAAAGAAATTCCTCACCCCCGAAGAGGTGCGAGCCGCACAGGCATTTTTAGCACAACCGAATCTTATAGAAAGAACTAATGAAGCCATCGGCAGGGCAGGCGTGATCGGAGAAGAAACCAACCGTCTGCTCATGTACTTGATCTTTACCAGTCGCAAGCGAGAACAACCCTTGCACATCGTCAGTCTAGGTAGTAGCGGAGTAGGGAAGACCCACCTGCAAGAAAAAGTAGGCGCACTCATTCCAGAAGAAGATAAAATCGAGATCACCACCCTGAGCGAAAACGCCTTCTACTACTTTGGCCAACGTGAACTCAAAAACAAACTCATCCTCATTGAAGACCTGGATGGGGCAGAGGGTGTATTATATCCCTTAAGAGAGCTACAAAGCAAAAAAAGCATCAGCAAAACCGTAGTCAGAAAAAATACAAAGGGCGAAACCAAGACCATCAGCTTAAAAGTAGAAGGCCCTGTAAGTGTGGCAGGTTGCACCACCAGAGAAAGCTTGTACGAGGATAACGCTAACCGCTCCTTTTTGATCCACATTGATGAAAGTTCCGAGCAAGACGAAAAGATCATGGCCTACCAGCGGAAATTGAGCGCAGGAAAAATAGATACTACAGCAGAACATCAAACCAGGGAACAACTCCAAAATACCCAAAGAGTACTGCAACCCGTACAAGTCAGGAACCCATTTGCTGAACAACTCCAAATCCCGAACGAAGTCTTTAAACCCCGAAGGACAAACGCTCATTACTTAGCCTTTATCGAAGTCGTTACCTTCTACCACCAATACCAGCGTGAAGAAAAAGCCGATCCGGAAACCGGGGAACTCTACATCGAAACCACCCTGGAAGATATCACCATTGCCAATGATCTACTAAAAGAAGTACTCCTGAGAAAATCCGACCAACTCA
This sequence comes from Bacteroidota bacterium, assembly GCA_039199635.1. Taxonomy (GTDB): domain Bacteria; phylum Bacteroidota; class Bacteroidia; order Cytophagales; family Cyclobacteriaceae; genus Fulvivirga. The sequence continues at coordinate 1,871 of JBCCSU010000433.1, forward strand.
ACGGAGCCACCCGAAAATACTTTGAAAAACTAAAAACCTTGGTGAGTTCAGAAAATAACAAAGCTGATCAAGTGGATACCTTCACCAATGCC
>JBCCSU010000434.1:0-1909 GCA_039199635.1 Bacteroidota bacterium
AATAATGTTCAAACGGCCGTCCATTATCCTACTCCGTTAAATAAGATGCTGTTTTTTGTTGAAGAAGCGAGTTGCCCCAATGCTGAGGCTTTCTGACATCGTGTAGTGTCTATTCCGGTGCACCCCAGCCTTGAAAAAGACAAGATTAAATTTCTTATAACCAGCATTAATAAGGTTTAGATGAAGCATCTCAGGAGAGTTGTCCTGAGATGCTTTTTATATTATTTAGTTAATATCATACGTTTTTGATCAATGATTTTTCCATCGGCAATTAGAGCATAGATATACATCCCTGGTTGTAAAGACCCGCCCTCTAGGGATATTTCAGTATTACCTCTGTCCGATATCAAATGCTGTTGTATCTGTTTGCCTTCAAGGTTATAAATAATTAAATCTGCCTGAACTACAGTTTCTGGCAGCACCATTCGAATCGCCGTATTTTGTGTAAATGGGTTGGGTTGGTTCTGAAGTAGTTCGATGTCTAAATCATTTGTAGAGTCATTGTCTTGATCCTCAAGAGACCCCTGTTCTTTTGATTTTGAACTTAAGTCAGTTATAACCTTCTGCTGCTCTTCAACCATTGCAGATAGTTCTTGCACGGCCTTAACTAAAGGAACTACAAATTCTGCATAACGTATAGTGTAGTGGTCGCTTTCATTTTCCGGGGCCTGCACGCTGTTAAACTGAAAACCAGTCTCCTGCATGGCCTTTTCCACATCCTGGGCTACAAAACCGATCTCGCGCCCTTCTGATCTTCTGGAAGTCGCATTCATCTTTTTCGTTTCAGCTTGCACTTCTTTAGAAATACCGAGGTGATCGTTTAGTTTGTCTTTATCTACCTGGTAGCTCACCGGTTTTAAGGAATTTATAAAGTCCAGACCATGTACGTCTTCTTCCAGATTTTTTTTGAATCGCCCATCGGAAAGGGTGGACCATGATACCTGACCACCAATAGATGTTACTGAAGCGTTGCCAATACGAACTTGATTCGAGGCTGTAACCTTAGCAAGGTTTCCAAGAGCTGTAGTATTATTAAGATTTGTTGCTGAAGAAGGTCCAGATTCATGACCCAAAGCAGTATTGTTATTGCCAGTTTGATTTACATTAAGAGCTATATAGCCTACAGCAACATTATTATCACCGGTTGTGTTCGTATTAAGACTGGCGCTACCGACTGCAACATTTCGGATTCCTGTTGTGTTTCTAAGCAAAGATGACGTACCAACAGCACTATTAAATCCACCGATTGTATTTAGATGAAGAGCACTTTCACCGACAGCGGTATTGCTATAGCCTGTAGTATTCCATAACAATGTTCGATTGCCGAATCCTGAGTTGTTGTCACCACCTAATACGATGTTCTTACCGCTGTCTTCACCAACAAAGATATTTCCAGTGCCAGGGTTGGTAATTAGCTCAGAGCCTAAACCATCACCTATTGTTGAAGCATCTCTCCAATACAGTTTACCATTGGTATCTGCGGCCAGAATTCTGCTGAATGAATTATTCTCAGTGAGTCCCCTCAGTCGTGCTGTGCCATTTATATCTACTTTTTCCGTAGGATTTACAGTTCCAACACCGATACTTCCATCTTGATTAATTATCATACTAGGGCTACTATTTAGTGAATTAGATCCATTTGGAGTCACCCAAAAATCTAGACGAGTTCCATTCATAGAGGTATTCCAACTCTGTGTAGTAGTTACTCCAATTTTTGCTGCTGCACCAGAGATACTAGCAGATGATATAGAGCCATACCATAATAGGTTACCAATTGCCCGTCCATTAGGCAGTCCTGAGGAATGTTTTGTTACAAAGCGATATGCTCCACCATAACCATTACTTGTACGCTCAATGGTGATCATAGCATTTAAAAATTGGGAGTTTCTAATATGAATACCAGTTTCGG
>JBCCSU010000435.1:0-1842 GCA_039199635.1 Bacteroidota bacterium
CTAATGACCTCTTTTTTTATAACTTTTAATTTTCTTTGAAGACCATTTCCTGCTTTGGTGTAATAATGAGTTAATAAATCATAGCTGTTAGCTGATAGCTGACGGCTGAATGCTTACAATAATTTACGATCGCTATTTGTTCAATTTTTTTTAAACTGTTGTAATATCCTTCTCTTTAGCAGCTAGTAAGTCATCTATTTTGGCGATGTATTTATCTGTTTTCTTTTGAATCTTGTCTTGCAAATCTCGTGATTCATCTTTAGAAATATCGCTTTTTTTTTCTTGTTTACGAACTGAATCTACAGCATCACGACGAATATTCCGGATAGAAACTTTCCCTTCTTCTGCAAGTTTTGCTGCTAACTTAACCATTTCTTGACGCCGTTCAGTTGTTAGTGGAGGAATATTTAACCTAACAATAGATCCGTCGTTGTTGGGAGTTAAACCAACATCTGACATATTAATAGCTTTTTCAATCAAACTGAGACTACTTTTATCAAAAGGTTGAATAGTAATTGTACTAGCATCTGGAACCCCAATATTTGCCATAGATTTGAGTGGAGTCGGAGACCCATAATAGTCCACTGTTATTCTGTCTAAAAGAGAAGCATTAGCTCTTCCAGTTCTAATAGTATTGAAGGAATTTTTAGTCGCTTCAATTGCTTTTTGCATCTTATCTTCAGCTTCTTCTAGATTCATCAAAACCTCCTACAATAGTTCCTATTTTTTCTCCCATAACAGCTTTACGGATATTACCCGAAACTGAAAGGTTAAATACAATAATCGGGATATGATTTTCTTTACAAAGAGCGATCGCCGTACTATCCATCACCCGTAGGTCTTGAGTTAATACTTCCCCATAAGTCAGGGACTCATATAATTTGGCCTCTGGATTCTTATGTGGGTCAGAATCATATACCCCATCGACTTTAGTGGCCTTAAAAATTACCTCTGCATCAATTTCTGCTGCTCTCAAAGCTGCAGTAGTGTCAGTAGTAAAAAATGGATTACCAGAACCCGCACCAAAAACTACTACTCGCCCTTTTTCTAGATGGCGAATAGCTCGGCGACGAATGTAAGGTTCGGCTAGTTCCTGCATAGCGATCGCTGTTTGGACTCTTGTTGGTACTCCTGTTTGTTCTAGGGCATCCTGTAAAGTAATAGCATTCATTACAGTGGCAATCATACCAACATAATCTGCCGTTGCCCTATCCATTCCCATAGAGGCTGCTTTCACACCTCTAAAAATATTACCGCCTCCAACTACAATTGCCATTTGGATTCCTGTGGCCACTACTTGAGCCACTTCCTGGGCAATTCCTTGGACTACTGCGGGGTCAATGCCATAGCCCAAACTGCCCATCAAGGCTTCGCCACTCAACTTGAGCAAAACCCGTTGATAAACTGTGCCCATGCTGTGAGTATTTTCTCAACTAAACTTGTTTCCACAATACGATACCAGTTGAGTTACTTTTTTCGACTATTTTATTCTTAAGAATTAGAGGATAAAAATTGAAAAATTCCTATTTATTCAGTTGTTTATGAATTTTTTCAGGGTAGGGTTTGTCATTTTAGTTATCAGTTATTAATTAGCTTCCTCCGGAGGAACTTAGTTTTTCATGTCGCGGAGAGAAACATTACCGACAGCTAAAGTATCCAGCTTGAAAATATTGAATCTAATATTTTTTTCATCCCTTATCTAAGGGCAGGCTATTGACATAATTTTTTGGCGACAAAGTTAAAGGTGCGTAGGTTAGTTTTTTACCAACTTATAGGTTGTGAAATATAGGCATCCATATTGAAAAATACTCCCCACCCGGACCACACTTTCTACTGCATTTC
>JBCCSU010000436.1:0-1641 GCA_039199635.1 Bacteroidota bacterium
CCCCTATTTTGCCAACGCCAAAGTAGCCATAAGAGTGGGCGGTAGTTTTCAGTGGTTAGAGCATTTGCTTGGAACCGAAATTACCTGGACACCCTACCAAAATGGGCAGATCGGTATACGAGGCCGCCAGTTCGTGGTGGATAATAAGATATTTGTCTATGGAGAAGGTGGCTTTATGATTATTTTTCCAAACGACGAATTCTCCTCTGAAAGTAGCGAATTTGGTGGTTATGGCCTGTTTGGGTTTGAATTTAAACCTTATGATAAGTTCGGATTTTATCTAGAGGTGGGCGGAGCTGGAACCGGAGCAACAGCCGATAAAATTGTAAGTAAACCCATTTACTCAAATGGCTTTTTGACCAGTGCAGGATGTAGAATAATTCTCTAATCTGCTGATTTTATAGAGCAGCTAATTATTATCGTGAATTCAGTCTTGCCCTTTATTCTTGCTTCTACTGCCTTGTATGGCTTTACGTTGGCGATAGCGGTGTTGGCTCATCGATCCTATATGAAAGGAGCCAACACCGCTTTAAGTGCGTTAGTGTTTATCTTTTCGGTATTTCTGCTGTTTAATGCCATTCAATACGCAGAAATAGCACCAATGGCACAGCGACTGTCTTTGCTGGTGGGGGCTTTATGGTTTTTGATATATCCTCTCATTTTTTTACACGCCACTTTCTTAACTGAACAAAAATATCGCTATCAGCCATGGATTAATGTTCTCCATTTTCTGCCTTTTGTGACGCAGATGCTGTACATATTTCCCTTTTATATGAATTATAGTATTGCTGAACAAATGGATTGGATGCAGGGAGGTGAAACTCAGCAAACCTGGAAAGAATCTGGCAATAGAATTCTCTATTTTATTTTTAGCAAAGGGGTTATCTTCTTTATCCAGATTAGTGCCTATCTACCGCTATCGCTAATCTTAATCCACCGATATATCAAAAAATGCCAACACAAATTGTCCAATGCGGGTCGGAATCAACTTACTTTTTTTAAATACGGTTACTTTGCACTGGCCTGTATTACCCTGATTATGGAAGTATTGGTTATGATAAAACTACCGGGAAATTGGTTCCTATTTGTACTGATGAGCTTCTCCGTAGTCATTTTTATTTTGGCGTATTTGTCAATGACTAACCCACACCTCCTTTACAAAAAAGTGCCGTTTAAATGGACTTACCGATCCAGAGCACTTCCGTCTGATGAAATAGCGATATACGCGACTCTGCTGAACGAGCAACTTGAACATCAAGTGTACGCTGACCCAGACCTGACGGTAGATAGGCTAGCCAAGAAGATTAATCTACAGCCTAGACAATTGGCCGGACTACTAAAAACCCATTATCAAAAGTCTTTCTCTGAATTTATTAATCAGAAAAGGGTAGAAGCTGCTCAGCGACTGTTACGAAATAAGGAGTTTCAACACTGGAGTATTTTGGCTATTGGGTTAGAAGTGGGCTTCAAAAGTAAAAGTACTTTTAACCGAGCATTTAAAAAGACAGTAGGGCAAACACCCTCAGACTATATGAATAGTAACCCTGACTTAGTTGATATCAATGAGTCAACCTCCTGAACCTGCCTAGAATACACCTACCTATAATTATTATTTTTACTGGTTTCATATCCTGGAAATGC
>JBCCSU010000437.1:0-1592 GCA_039199635.1 Bacteroidota bacterium
TTAACGGTTGCTGGTTGGATGTATGTAAAGGCGTCAAATACTATAAAGTATTTTGGCAAATACAGCAGCTAAAAAAATAGTAATAATGGCATTAATGCAATTTACTACCACCCAGCACCCAATTTCTCCCTCGCTATCCGTTTCTTCACCTCAGGATCGTTGAGAATAGGAGCTACTTCACCCTTACTTGTAAAATGCCAGGCCTCACACATATCACATTTGTAGACGTTAACTGGGCCCTGTCCTGGAGGAAAGTCAAAGCGGATATGATGCTGGATCAGGGCTTCTTCAGCTTCCTCTTTTGACAGGTATTCTCTTTTCTTGGATGGGCAGAACATTGCATTAATTCGGTCATTAAAATAACTGAATATTGTATTTCTTTGTTCGTCTTTAGAGGGCGAAGGGAATGACACTGCAATTTTTAGGAGCAACAGAACAAGTAACGGGTAGCAAATACCTTTTGGAAACAGATGGTTTCAGAATTCTAGTCGACTGTGGGTTTGATATGGAAGTCAGAAACCAGGAGGAATTTCAGCATCCATTTAACTTCAATCCTAAAACCCTGGATGCGGTATTACTTACCCATGCCCACATAGATCACAGCGGCCTCATCCCACTGTTGGTTAAAGAAGGTTTCACCGGTACAGTGTATTGTACATATGCTACCTATCAGCTAAGTCGCATTTTGCTCTTTGATGCGGCCAGAATTAATCTAAGACGAAGTCGTAAAAAGAAAACACCAGATTTTTACGGCCCCAGGGAAGTAGTACATTCGTCCATTAATGCATTTACTATTAACAGGGTGCTATACTAATGTAGGTTTCCATTGCCACAACGTCACCATTGGAGTCAGTCCAAATAACATCAATGATATAAATACACATTCCACCTTCACCGCCACCAGGTTCGCCACCGCCGCCACCTTCACCGCCGCCGCCACCACCAGTTGGAGCACCCGTACACGGATCAAACCCTTGAAATACTCCCTGGCATTCCCCGCATGGGAAACATATAGGTGTTGTTGAAAATTGACTTTCAACACAACAGAAAAAACCCGATGCACATTGGACAGGAGAAACCTCAAATCCAAAAATCCCCGTTTTCTGAGCACATTGCTGAACGCCGCATCCACCTCGATAACAAGTTCGTGACATTGATCGCGCAGTTCGATTTATGCCAGGCTCAATAAAATCAAAAACAGAATAATATTGCTTATCAAAACCATCCGGTAAAGCTAAGTCCCCATCCTTGGCTATTATATTTTTCGCCTCCACATAATTATCCAACTTAACAAGTCTTTGACCATTCGATAGTTCTTCAAGTAACTTTTCCTTGTTTTCAATTGACTCAGAGATTATCGTCTTATCACCTTTGAGGCCAACAGCGATTCGATAATCAGATTCATGATTTTCCAGTATTATTACACGATCAGAATGAGTGACCCTGAGCTTTTGATTATTAATTTGATCTAACAAGCTAAGCTGATCGGAATCCTCGAATATGAAAGTGCCCTTGTTGGAGTTATCTTCAAGTCTGAGTACCAGTTCTGAAGCCCTGGTATAATCAGCTTTTACTTGAGCATCAAATGTAAA